>JBFYQB010000271.1:0-5100 GCA_041302955.1 Flavobacteriales bacterium | reverse complement strand
CGACCTCAGCATATTGAAAACGGTGGACAACGCAATTCCTGTTGTAGGACAACAAGTGGTGTTCACCATAGTGGCCACCAACAACGGTCCTTTTGATGCCACAGGTGTTGCAGTGGAAGACATCCTGCTGAACGGCTACACGTATGTTTCCTCTACTACTTCGGTTGGGACGTACAACACAGTGACAGGCATCTGGAGTATCGGTGTGCTGGGCAGTGGCGAGTCGGAATCGATGACCATCACCGCCACGGTGAACACTACTGGAACATATACCAACACAGCCACGATTAGCGGCAACGAGCCGGATGGCAACATGGCAAACAACGTTTCCATCATCGAGACCTTTCCGACCGACTTCTTCATTCCTGAAGGATTCTCTCCGAACGCAGATGGTGTGAACGATGTGTTCGTCATCAGAGGCATCAACAGGTTCCCCACCAATTCGATCATCATCTTCAACCGTTGGGGCAACAGGATCTTTGATGCAAGCCCCTACATCAACACGTGGGACGGCAAGTCGACCGCAGGTCTGAGCCTTGGCACTGACGACCTGCCTGTAGGCACCTACTTCTATCTGCTCGACCTAGGCAATGGCTCGGATGTGCTGAAGGGTACCATTTTCATCAGCAAGTAGAGCATCTAAGGATATACGACCTCATACAGTCCAAACAAGCACGAAATGAAAACACGCATAGCGATACTACTACTGGTCGGGCTGATGCTCGGTGGCGCAAGCACACAGGCACAGCAGGCGCCCATGTACACGCATTACATGTACAATACATTGGTGGTGAACCCGGCCTACGCTGGTAGCCGCGATGCCCTCACCGTTACGGGGCTTCACCGCTCGCAATGGGTAGGCTTTGATGGCGCACCGATGACCCAGACCCTGACGCTGCACTCTCCTTTGCGCAACGAGCATTGGGGATTGGGCCTTTCGCTGTCGAACGACAAGATCGGACCAACGAACAACACGTCCATCTTCGCGGATGTGGCCTACCGGATGCAGATCTCGAAGAAGTCGAAACTGGCCATTGGCATCAGCGCGGGCATCAACCTTTTTCAGGCCGACCTCAACGGGGTGCAGCTCAACCAGCAGGGCGACCAGGCATTTGCCGTGAACATAGAGAACCATGTGGCTCCCAACGTAGGTGCAGGCATCTACTACTCCCGCGAACGGTTCTATGTGGGCTTCTCAGCACCGAACATCCTCCAGAACAACTACTCGAAGTTCGGACTGAGCGAGGGCACACCTTCCATAGACAGGGAACAGCGCCACTACTTCGCCATCATCGGAACGGTGATCCCCATCACGGAGAACTTCGCCATCAAACCAACAGCACAGCTCAAGTTCACCGAGGCGGCACCTGTTCAGGCAGACCTCACGGCTTCGGTCATCATCGTGAAAAAGCTTTTGCTGGGCGCCATGTGGCGTTCGGGCGATGCGGTGGGTGGTCTTGTCGGGCTCGACATCACGCGACAGTTCCATCTCGGCTATTCGTTCGACTGGTCATATGGCCTCAAGACGGGTGCCTACAACTACGGCAGCCACGAGATAGTGCTGCGCTACGACTTCCTCCTTTTCGGCAACAAACAGATCCATTCCCCACGCTACTTCTAATGCCAGCGGGCACACGCCCTTTGCACCAGAGGTCTTCTACTTACAACACACCATTCCATACCGCCTACGATGAGAACCAAACTGATATTTACCCTGATGCTGTTCATCGGCCTTGGCTTCAATGCCGAAGCGGCCGACAAGCACAGACGCGAGCTACGTGGCGACAAGTACTTCTTCGTCTATTCGTTTGAAAAGGCCATCAGCTGGTACACCCACGCCAAGACCCTGACGACAGAAGGACAGCGCAGACTGGCCGAGAGCTACAAGAACCTCAACAGGTTTGAAGAGGCTGAGGCGGCCTACGCTGTGCTCACCGAGCGCACGGACGGGGTTGTTCCACAGGACTACTTCGACTATGCGATGGTGCTGAAAACCAATGGCAAACACGACCAGTCGGCCATTTGGATGGACAAGCTCTATGACGCCAAGCCTACCGACATCCGTGCCCGTGATTACAGGGCCAACAAGGGCAGGCTTCAGGAGCTGATCAAAGGCAACGGCACCTTCACCGCTGCGGCACTCAGCATGAATTCGGATGCGCAGGACTTCGCGCCTGCCTATTACAAGGAACAGATCGTGTTCACATCGAGCGGCACACGCCCCAAGATAAGGAAGTACAAATGGACCGGCCTTCCTTTCCTCAATATGTATGTGGCCGATGTGGCTGACGGGCAGTTGACAGGCATCAAGCTCTTCAACCGCGACATGAAAGGCAAGATGCACGATGGCCCCGCCACGTTCAGCACCGATGGCAATTCCATGGCTTTCACCCGCAACAACTACGACCTGAAACGCAAAGACCGCGTGGTGAATCTCCACATGTTCTTCAGCACGCTCTCGGGTGATGAATGGTCGGAGCAGGTGCCTTTCGCGCTTAACAATGATGCTTATTCTGTAGGCCATCCCGCCTTTGCCAACAATGGCAACACGATGTATTTCGTCAGCGACATGCCGGGCGGTTTCGGTGGTTCGGACATCTACAGGGTGGAGAAGAACGGCAGCGCGTGGGGCTCACCCATCAACCTTGGCGACCGCATCAATACCGAAGGCGATGAGATGTTCCCGTTCTACGAAGATGTGGAAGGCGTGCTGCTCTTTGCATCCAACGGTCGCTTCGGGCTGGGAGGTCTCGATATTTTTCAGGCAACGAAGAATGGCAGCGGCTTTGATGAGGCCGTCAACGTAGGTGCGCCCGTGAACACTGCACATGACGACTTTGCCCTCATCCTCAAGAACAGCACCAAGAAAGGATACTTGTCGTCCAACAGGCCTATGGGCAGTGGGCATGACGACCTCTATTCCCTCACCTACACCGAACTGATCCAGGAGCGCACCATCACCGGTGTGGCCAAGGACGAGATGGGCAATCCGGTGGCGCAGACACAGGTAGTATTGTATGACGAAGGCGGCATCGCGATCGATTCGGCATCTACCATGAGCAATGGCGCTTACAGCTTCGAAGTGACGCCCAACAAGGCTTTCAGACTGGTGGGCACCAAGCCGGATTATCAGTTGGCCTCAACGATGACCAACACCATGTCTCCGGACAAGGAGGTGAAAGCCGACCTCCTGATGATCCCGATACCTGCGCCCGTGGTGGAAGACACCGTGGAAGCACCTATCGCCATCGGGGACGACCTCGCGAACAAACTCAAACTGACGCCCATCTATTTCGACTTCGACAAAGCAGAACTGCGTCCCGATGCGGTGGCCGACCTCGACAAGATCGTGAAGGCGATGAACGCCAACCCTAACATGGTGATCGAAGTGAAGTCATACACCGATTGTCGTGGCACAAAAGCCTACAACACCCAACTATCGCGCAAACGTGCGAACGTTACGGAGTGGTATATCAAGTCGCGCATCACAGGCAAAGGCCGCACAGACGGCAAAGGTCTTGGCGAGACCAACCTTACGGACAACTGCGCCTGCGAAGGCACCGTAGTAAGTACTTGCACAGAGGGCGAGTTTCAACTGGACAGAAGGTCTGAGTTCATTGTGGTGAGTAAATAGGGGGAACTTACTACAGTCGGAAGGGGTCGTCCAGCAATGGATGGCCCCTTTTTGTTTTGGGGGTGGTGGGCATAAGAATCGTCATTACTAGGAAGGACCGACCCCAGTTAAACCTCCGCCCCATGCACGGGGTCACCCTGAGTGATTTTCGAGGTACGAGAAAATTGTATCGAAGGGTAATTCAGGAAGGCTTCTCATTTTTCGAACTTCTTTTTAGACAATTCAGGAAGTCGCTCAAACTGCCCATTGATCAATGCGATCTTCTTTGCTCTCGACCATCCTTTCAATTTCTTTTCAAAGGCAATGGCATCATTCGGGTTTTGGAACATCTGGTGGTAGACCAGTTCCACTGGACGTCTTTTGTAGGTATAGCAGGTCGAATCCTCACCTGAATTGTGCTGCAAGACACGTTGGTCAAGGTTATTTGTGATTCCCACATAGAAGGAATCATCTGTACACTTGAGAATGTATGTCCAATAGAACCTTACCACGGTTGAATGTACTGTTTTTCATTCTTCAATGGGCACCACCACTCATCCTTCGATACACCCCGTAAAAACGGGGCACTCAGGATGACCGCCCCCCAGTTGAGCGTCCGCCCCATGCAGGGGTCACCCTGAGTGATATTCGAGGTACGAGAAAGTTATGTCGAAGGGAGATAAAGTAAAGCTTCTCATTCTTCAATGGGCACCACAATTCATCCTTCGATACACCCCGAAAAAAAACGGGGCACTCAGGATGACCGTCCCTCAGTTGAGTGTCCGCCCCATGCAGGGGTCACCCTGAGTGATATTCGAGGTACGAGAAAATTATATCGAAGGGTGATAAAGTAAAGCTTCTCATTCTTCAATGGGCACCACAATTCATCCTTCGATACACCCCGTAAAAACGGAGCACTCAGGATGACCGACTCCAGTACTTCCGTAGTTCCTCTCCCTCATCCGTAATTCCAATCCCCCATCCGTCAGTTTCTCCCCGCGTCCGTAGTTCCGATCATGCGTCTGTATGTTTTTCCGCGCGTCCGTCAGTTTTTTGCCTCGTCCGTAAGTTTTATCGCGCGTCTGTAAGTTTTTCCGCGCGTTCGTCAGTTTTTTGTCTCGTCCGTAAGTTTTATCACGCGTTTGTAAGTTTTTTCTCGCGTCCGTCCTCCCGCGTATCGCTTTGGAGCGAGAGGCATGCGAATGATTGAAATTATTCTTACTGATAATCAATCACTTATGAATTTCGGCAAAAAAATTAGACCTCTCCGCGTCATATCGGAACTCCTTTTTCGTTCTAGATGTGCCAAGGGCAACCCGGTACAGGTTGCTTAGCAGTGGGAGAGCTAACGCGGGGAGTACCGTCTTCGCATATGTCTAACTAGAACGCTATTGTCATGAAAAAAGTCGTTTTGAAATGGGGAAGAACCATTTCCAAAAAGATCGTCAAGGCAAGACTCGTTCGGCAGTCCATGGCCGATCATGCAA
>JBFYQB010000270.1:0-3689 GCA_041302955.1 Flavobacteriales bacterium | reverse complement strand
GATCCTGCAGTGGCAGTAGTGAACTGGTCCACGGTCACCAGTTGGGATGCACAGAGCGTTGTATTACATGTGCCGCTGTACCTGACATAGTAGGTGGTATTGGCCGTGGGAGAAACACTGATGCTGTTTCCTGTTCCTGCCGGGGTTCCACCGCAGGAGCCGGTGAACCACTGTGCAACTGCACCCGTTCCGACCGTCCCGCCACTAACGGTCAAAGTGGTGGAAGCACCACTGCAAATGGTGGAAGTTCCAGAAATGCCTGTAGGTATCACGGAGGAATTCTGTCCTGTGATGACCACATCATCCTGCGAGTCGGTGCAAGCGCCATTGAGTAGCGTCCATCTGAAGGTGTTCGGTCCTACACCGAGGGCAGTAATGCCAGATGTCGGAGAGGTTGGAGTGGTAATGGTTCCTGATCCGCTTACCAATGACCATGTTCCCCCACCAGTGGTTGGCGTATTGCCGGCCAAAGTAGCCGTTGTCGCACAAAGGGATTGGTCAGATCCTGCACTAGCGGTAGTGAAATCATTACTGGTAATGACAACATCATCCTGTGAGTCTGCACATACACCATTCAGCAAGGTCCATCTGAATGTGTTTGCACCGAGCCCGAGTCCGGTAACAGTAGAACTTGGCGAAGTGGGTGCAGTGATGCTACCAGTTCCACTTACAAGTGTCCATGTCCCACCACCTGTAAGTGGGGTGTTTCCTGCCAGCGTTGCCGAAGTGGCGCATATGGTCTGGTCGGTGCCTGCATTGGCGGTTGTCAACTGATGACTGGTGATCACCACATCATCCTGTGAATCTGCACAAGTACCATTCAGCACAGTCCATCGGAAAGTGTTTGCACCCAAGCCCAATGCAGTCACAGTAGAGGTTGGCGAATTAGGTGAGGTGATGGTGCCCGACCCGCTGACAATTGCCCATGTCCCAGTTCCCGTCAATGGGGCATTCCCAGCCAAAGTAGCTGAGGTTGCGCAAACCGTTTGATCAGGACCAGCGTTGGCTGTTGTAAAGTCCTCACGGGTGATGATCACATCATCCTGTGAATCTGCACAAACACCGTTCAGCAAAGTCCAGCGGAATGTGTTGGCTCCCAGACCTAAGGTCGTGACGGTGGATGTTGGTGAAGTAGGAGTAGTAATAGTGCCCGTACCACTGACCAAAGTCCAGATTCCTCCACCGGTCACAGGAGTATTCCCTGCTAAGGTCGCAGAAGTGGCACAGAGGGTCTGGTCAGAACCGGCATTCGAAGCAGTGAAATCATGTCGTGTAATCACTACGTCATCCTGCGAGTCCGCGCACACACCATTCAACAGTGTCCATCTGAAGGTGTTGGCCCCTAAACCTAAGGCAGTAACTGTTGAAGTTGGGGAGGTGGGGTTGGTGATGGTTCCCGTCCCACTTACAAGCGTCCACGTTCCACCTCCTGTGAGCGGTGTGTTTCCTGCAAAAGTTGCGGATGTTGCGCATACTGTTTGATCTGCACCGGCATTTGCCGTTGTGAAATCATTGCGCTGAATGATCACGTCATCCTGTGAATCGGCACAAGACCCATTGAGTAAGGTCCATCTAAAGGTGTTGTTCCCCAAACCTAAGGACGTAATACCTGAAGTTGGGGACGTTGGTGTAGTGATTGTTCCTGCACCGCTTACCAAGGTCCAAGTGCCTCCGCCCGTTATAGGAGTATTACCGGCCAAGGTGGCAGTTGTTGCGCATACGGTTTGATCCAATCCAGCGGCAGAAGTGGTGAATTGATCCACGGTTCTAGCAACAGACGCTGGCGTTCCACTGGAGCCACAGGTATTGTTGCCCACAACCGAGACCGTAATGTTGCCTGCTGCAACTATATTATTCAGAGTGATCGCAGTTCCTGTACCGGTATAGACCACAGGCGAACCAGCTACAGCAATCTGGCTATTGGCAGTAAGGTTGGCAGATGCCGTTCCTGTGGCCGTAATAGTCCACGTGTAGCTAATCGCTGTAGTTCCATTCACGCCTAAACCATTCACTATTGCGTAGTTATAGCTACCCCCTTCACAAAGGCCGACAGGAGTGGTATTGAATACCGGAGTAGGAGGCACGCTGGTATATGCGTTCACCACCCGACTTTGCGATGAGGAACTGGTGAGACATGCGTTGGACGCAGTAACATTTATAGTAAATGTGCTTGATGCAGGGGCCGGGAATGATATGACATTACTTCCGTTGCCCGAAATACTACCTAAGGGCACTCCTGAAACTGTCCATGAGAAGTCTGCTGCTCCCGTTACAGATGGCACACTGAAGTTCACGGTGGCACCCGAACATACAGGTTCTGTCCCGAGAATGGGTTGAAGAGGGTCAAGGACGGGACAGCTGCAATAGATGGACTGCCAGGCTCCTCCGGCATACATTTCCAAGCAGTCTGAAGTTGTGTTGAAAATCAAAAGACTGTTGGCTGGGGAGGGAATTGCCTGTTGTTCTGCATATGTCATCCTCGGAATCAACATCCCCCTGACATTGGATTCAATATCCAATATTGCGGAGGCATGGGGTGTTGTGGTACCTATAGCCACTTTACCATCTTCCTGAATCCTCATCAACTCGGTTGGTGTGCTCTGGCTGTTCTTGCCGAACGTTATCGTTCTGATGTCTGCATCGTTATTATTATAGTCCATGTTGATCTGCACATTATCCTCGCCAGACAATCTCAGGTCACCACTATTATCATACACATCACTCCCCTGAACCAAAACATCTCCTATCGTGTTCACAAGGCCAGCTTCATTGATCGAAACTACTGCGGCCCCAGCATCTTTATTGATTAGAAATGTTTCGGTCGTTGTATTGTTGTCATTATCAATTGTAAATACTAAACCGTTATTACTGTTAATATTCAGAGCCGCATTCGTTCCACCGCTTATACCAGGTGCATTTAAATTACCACCGTTTATATTTAAGTTTCCACCAAGAGTTCCGCTTCCATCAACATTGAAATTGGCACTTGATTGTTGAGTGGTCTGATTTAAAATAAATCCATTCCCAGCAGCTGCTGCCACTGCCACCCAATCAGGAATTGAGCTATCATAATAGTAATAAGCTTTTTCATCGGTGTCGTATAGGAATAACCCGTTAGCAGGACTTCCAATTGCGATTCGCTGAGCAGTTGTAAGCCTTGGCACCAATAGACCCTGATTTGTTGAATTCAACTCAAGAAGTGCCGAATTGCTCCTTGCGGGGGGAGTAACAGAATAGTCTATCTGAACCCCATCTGTTTGAGCTAATACACTATTGAATGTGCACAGGAATAATACCGAAAAAAGAGGTAAAAATTTGTTCATGACATGTAAATTTGGGTTAAATGTAACATATCTCTCCATGCTCATTTCTTTTTTGTCCAACTATTGAGTTTATTTTTAAGAATTATTTAACTTTCCAATCATTGACTTTGAAACAACGTCAACTCACGCCTCCAAAAATCTAAAAGCGAAGACTTGTTGTTCATATGAATCGACACTAAGACAGACTCCTGAATGGGTGGACCGAGCCAGATTGTCCAACGGATGTATGCTGAAGACCGCTCATATGCCGGAAGAGTTTTTCAAGGTGGACCGACAGCCCTCGGCTTACACTATCACCGTATACCTCGCATTGCTCCAACTGCCGCTATGGGCATCGTTGGTGGCATTCACCCATCGGAAGAACGC
>JBFYQB010000269.1:0-14896 GCA_041302955.1 Flavobacteriales bacterium | reverse complement strand
AGACATTTAGATGAACTGGTGTTAAAGTACTCCAGTTGAATCTCACAAACTGTTTTCCCTTTCGGGCTGGCAGCGTATGATTCCAACCAATCGACCAACGGTCGGTAAAATTCAATTGAATTCTCAGGTATTGACCGCCCCTTAAGGAGTAAAGTTCCTTTATCAGGGTCGAAATTCACTTTTGGGGTCTTAGGTGTACCTTCTATGAGTATTGCATCCATGGCATTAAGAGTTGTTTGTTTTCAATTATGTTCATTGGTTTCAATCGCATCAATGCTGATGTTCAAACTAAAGAAAGATCGTCCTTCCGTAACTGGAATGAAATCGTAGTTCAGTTTTTTACCTGTTTTACGGGCGATATCGATCATGCCTAATCCGCCTCCACCTTTATCCGATCGCTCGTCATTATTCAATACCTCCTTGTAAAGTTGCTTGAGCTCGTCTGGACTTAACGCATTGATTCGATTAAGCCTATCGGCAAGACTATCTACTTTATTCGTATCAATATAATTACCCGTAGTAATAGAGTAACCTTGGTTATTCAACCCTATCATGAAGATAGCTGACCGCTTATCCTTGTCATCACTAGCACCTAGTGTGTTAGTATCAATATGGTGATAAAGATTCTGGAGACACTCCACCAACACGTTATATACCTTCTTACGCAGCTTGGGCGTTTCGTTCAGTTCTACAAGGCGCTGCTCGATTATACCAAGAATTGAAGAAGTGAGATCGGATGTTATATCCCCTTTGAACGAAAGCAGCACGCGATCGCTCTCCATTCTATTATACAGGTCGAATATATCCATTCCATTCAAAGTCCCTGATCCGGGAACAAAACCATCACTTGTTGAAGTCATTGGCCATCCTCAAATTTGAATTTTTCTGCTTTCTGACCAGTTCCACTTTCAGAGGCGCTTATACCGCGATAAAACTAAAGAGTTACCGCCCAATCTCAAAATATGATTTCATCTCCATGTTTTTAGTTGCATCATTGATGCAAAAACAATTCAAACTCCTTCCCTATTCTGTAATTTCGCGACCCCGTTTATGATGGAGATAGCCACAGACAGCTGGTTTTTGGACTGGTTCAATTCACCTTATTACCCTATTCTTTATAGGAACAGAGACCATGAAGAAGCGCGAGCGTTCATGGCTCAGCTTATGGAACGTTTGAACATCCCAAAAGGAGCAAGACTTCTCGATCTTGCCTGTGGAAGGGGGCGACACGCCTTTGAACTGCACAACATGGGATATGAAGTTGTTGGGATTGACATCTCTGAAGACAGCATCAAGGCGGCACAAAAGTTTGAGGCCGAAGGGCTTGAATTCTTCGTACATGATATGCGAAAACTTTATTGGGCTGAGCATTTTGATGCTGTACTAAATCTATTCACCAGCTTCGGGTATTTTCACAGTAGGGAGGATGACCAAAGCACCATGAATTCAGTAGCAGATTCGCTTACTTCAAACGGACTGTTCATTCTTGATTTCTTCAATGTTCACAAAGTCCTATTTGACATGGTAAGTGAAGAAGTTCGATCGATTGATGGCATTCAATTCATGATTTCGCGCAAACTGCAAGGAACGGTAATTGAAAAAAGCATCCGGGTCTTAGATGGTGATACTGAACTTTTTTTCAAAGAAGAAGTGGATGCGCTCACGCTTCCTGATTTCAAAGTATATTTAGAGCAGTCGGGACTTCAGATCGAAGCCACTTATGGCAGCTATGCATTGGAAGAATTTGACGAGAATACATCTGAACGACTTATTGTAATTGCTCGAAAAACGCATCAATGGGCGATCTGATACTTTTATTCTTGTTGCCACTTGTGGCCGGACTATCAGCTTGGTCGGCCAAGGTGCAAGCCAAACATTTCACATTAGTGCTTGCTTTTAGTGGCGCCTATATCTTAGGGCTTTCTTTCTTTCATATTCTTCCTAAATCCTATGCCGACATAGGTATCAATACGGGCATATTCATAATAATCGGTTTCATTTTTCAGGTGTTGATGGAAGTACTCACTAAGGGATTGGAACATGGTCATGCGCACGCCATTGATGGTAAACGATTGCCTTATGCTCTATTCATCGGATTGGCACTTCATTCGCTACTCGAGGGGATGCCATTCGGCCATGGCCACGATCATGGCCACGGTGAAAATGCCTTATTATTGGGTGTCTTGATTCACAAACTGCCAGAGGCTTTCATTCTTGGAACTGTTTTACGTTCTAGTGGCGCTCCAGCAATGAAGTCCGTAATTTTTCTTCTGGCATTCGCCTGCATGTCACCATTGGGCGGCCTGATATCAGGCATTATCGAACATAGCTTTGCGGACCCCAGTCGTTACTTCGGTGTGGTCATGGCACTTGTAGTGGGAATTTTCCTACACATAGCCACTACAATAATATATGAGGCGGATCGAAGTCACCGATTCAACTTAGGTAAAATGATTGCCATTGTTGTAGGATTTACACTGGCTTATCTTTCTGTATCAATGGCCTAATGAAGCATTCGCACGCTTTATCTTTGCGTCCTGAAAATCAAAGTGTAAATTTTCATTCATCAACATTCATACATAATCTATCTTTAACCATGTCAACATTAGTAGGAAAACAGGCACCGCATTTCTCTGCTGGCGCTGTAATTAACGGGGGAACGGTCGAATCCGATTTCTCACTTGATCAGTTCATTGGAAAAAAGCATGTGATTTTCTTTTTTTATCCAAAGGACTTCACATTTGTATGTCCATCGGAGTTGCACGCTTTTCAAGACCAATTAGGTGAGTTTGAGAAGCGTGGCTGTGCAGTTGTAGCATGCAGCACTGATACCGAAGAATCTCATTGGGGTTGGTTGCAAATGGATAAAGCTGCTGGCGGAATAAAAGGAATTACTTATCCGATCGTAGCGGACAGCGCTAAGACCATAGCGATGAATTACGGAGTTCTAGCTGGGGACTATGATTACAATGAAAACAATCAGATGGAAGCTACTGGCCCAATGATCGCTTATCGTGGCCTATTCCTTATTGATAGATCTGGAGTGGTTCAGCACTCACTTATCAACAATTTTCCTCTTGGCCGTAATGTTGACGAAGCGCTTCGTATGGTTGATGCCCTTCAGTTCTTTGAAGAAAATGGAGAGGTTTGTCCCGCCAATTGGAGCAAAGGAAAATCAGGCATGAAAGCTACACACGAAGGCGTAGCCTCCTACTTAGCATCGCATTGATTATCACAAATGCCCCGTGACGACACCCAAGTCGTCACGGGGCATTTTCATTGAATCACCATTTCAATGTCTAAACATTGAGGTGCGGAGTATATTTGCACCTCACTTAAAACAAAATTAACCAATGAATAAACTCAACCTTTTCGCATTTGGAGCTTTGGTCTCCGCATCAATGCTTGCATCATGTGACGGAAATCAAGAGCAAAATGCAGAATCAGCAACGACTTTCACATCCGTTTCAATTGAGGTGGACACCGCTACCAGCGTTGTCAAATGGTCTGGGACAATGGTCGGTGTATATACACATGAGGGTACATTGAAGTTGAATTCAGGATCATTCACAACTATTGGTGATTCAGTTACCGCAGGTTCCTTCACAGTTAATCTTGCGACAATTGTCCCCACAGACGCCAATTACGATGCATCAAAAGGCAATACAGCCGAAAAGCTGGTTCAGCATCTATCCTCACCTGATTTCTTTGATGTAGCAAACCATCCGACCGCGACATTTGAGGTCATTGGAGTAAATTCGGAAGGCAAGGTGACCGGAAACCTAACAGTTCGTGGCGTCACTAATATAGAAGTATTGCAGAATGTGTCTATTGATTCTGCGACAGGAACAACTACTGCTGCTCTGACTTTTGACCGTCAGAAATATGGAGTTGCTTGGGCTTCACCGATGAAAGATATGGTGTTGTCCAATGATATAGTATTGAATATCGAACTGAAGGCGAAAGCCCAGTAATCATTCCAAAGAAGTATAGAAGGCTGGCCAGCGAAAGTTGGGCAGCCTTTTTTGTTTCAAACAAGAACGTAATTTGCACAGATGAATGAAAGTCCTGACCCTGAACTCCTGATGGAAATGATGACATACCGCATGCCATTTGGTAAATACAAAGATCGACTCATCATCGAATTACCGGTATTCTATCTCGAATGGTTCGCATCCAAGGGATTCCCTTCTGGGAAATTGGGAATGATGCTTAGCACAATTCATATAATCCGTACAAACGGACTTGAACATTTGCTTCGCCAGTTGCGGAAAGGTTAGCCACAGATTATCATTCGTTTTCAATTCCTACTTTCGGACGCTGATTTTTGGCCGATTGTTCTTTTCAACCCTCGCACCTTTCTCAAAGGGCTTTGATTCTCACTCTAGATGCATTCAACTTTGTCTTTTCTCTGTTCTACAAGAATACAAGCGCTCATCATTATTACTTTAATATCGTTTGGAGTCAAGGCTCAGGTGAACTGGGTGAGTTCGTTACACCAGCACTCTAGTTTCATTCCCAATTCAGGACAATTCGATGTGCGTGCCAATGGCACCCAAGTTCGATTCGCTATTGATCACGGTTCCACTCTTGTCATGCTAACTGACAATGGTATAACATACCGCTTTGATGAGAAGGCAAAGAACCATTATCGTAAGCGGGGCGAAAAGTCTGTGCCGAGGATGGTCATTAGCAGCGAATTCGTTGACATGGAATGGAGCGGCTGCAACAAAAACATAGTGATACAAGGCGTGGAAAAGTCAGTTGATCGCCATATATACAGTTCGTTGGATGGAGATAAGCGTACCGTGAACAATACTCCGTTGGAGGGATTCACTAAAGTGGTCTATCGAGGGCTTTACGACAATATTGATCTGGAATACACTATTCACCCAGAGCAGGGTTTCAAGTATGCACTTATCCTTCATCCAGGAGCAGACATCAACAAAGTTCAGATGACTTTCAAAGGAAACCATAGGCCAGAGTTGGATGAGGCAGGCAATCTGCGTATTGCCACAGCCTATGGCGATATCATCGACCACGCTCCTGTCTCCTTTTACAAGGAAAATGTGAATGAACGGGTTGCAACCCGTTTCACGATAGATGGCAACAGTGTCGGATTTCACATCGGTTCGTATGACAATTCGCGAACACTGGTCTTGGATCCATGGGTTCAGACTCCGTCCTTCCAGAACTCAAACAAGATTTGGAATATCAAAACCGACCTCAACAGTAATGTCTATGTTTATGGAGGTGACTCACCCATGCGACTGAGAAAATATGATGCGCTTGGCAACCTTCAATGGACGTACAACACACCATGGGATTCCGCAAACTATTGGGTAGGTACGATGACCACTGACACAGTGGGGAACAGCTATATCACGTCAGGCACTTCTTCTCGAGTTAGAAAGATTGACTCTAATGGAAATATGGTCTGGGAAAGCCCGATGGTTGGTCTGCCTGGCCCGGAGTTAGAGTTTTGGTCACTCACGTTCAATTGTGACCAGACTCAGATGATATGCGGTGGTATGCGTGCTCAGTCTGGGTTCAACATTGGCAGTTACCGAGGCGCCATTATGGATTTGAGCCTTGTTGATGGTAGCATTCTCGGCTTTCAGGAAGTCGGCTGGGTTAATTTACCACGCATTAAGGAGGTGAGGTCAGTTTGCACATCGCCAAACGGTAAGTACTATTATCTGACACTTGATTCCATCGGATCAATAACTGATGACCTACAGGTGCAATATCAGGTTAATAACAGCTATGATTTTTCTTATGGGATACCGAATTATGGGGTAACGAATCAGGGTGTGAATCTGATTGCCGCCAATACAGACTTCATCTATACTCAGAATGGTTCTGAACTGCATAAACGCTACATCGTAGATGGAAGTATAATCACTTCTGTCATCATTCCCAACGGCAGCACCTCGACCGCGCTTGGTCAGCAGTCGCCCAATAATGGCGGTGTAGCGTTAGATTCATGTGGCAACGTTTATGTCGGATCGATAGGTGGGGTTCATAAATATGATGCTGACCTCAACTTATTGGCCTCGGCAGTCACGCCAGGTGCGGTTTATGATGTGAACGTGAACCGCAATGGTGAGGTGGTTGCGTGTGGACAGGGTTTTCTGGCCTCTGTTCAGATGCAATCTTGTCATCCACCTCTTCAGATTTGTCTGGAGTGTCTACAAGTGAGCAATGCAGGACCTTTCTGCGCTTCTGATTCACCCGTTACACTAACTGCAAACCCATCTGAGGGAACCTGGAGCGGGGTTGGAATAACAGATAGTTTGGCAGGTACTTTCAGCCCCTCATTAGCAGGAACGGGTTCGCATATTGTGAGATTCGCCCCCAACACCCCGTTTTCATGTGGGTCGGATTCCATCACAATTGTTGTAAGTGAATGCGGACTTCCACAGGTCTGCATTGACTCTCTTGGCAACATTGCAGTTTATGGTGGTACTTTCCCTTATGAATGGCAGTACCGAGACACTATTCTCGACTGCAGCAATTGCCCGTTTGGAACCTGCATTCCAATTTTCTGTCCAGGAGTTCAAGCAACCGTTTGGTCTACCTATGCAAGCGGATTAGTTGCTGCACCCCACGGCACTTGGCCTATTCGCGTTATAGATGGTGCAGGAAATGAGGTGGTCATCAACAGCATTGATGACGTGACTCCCTGTGAACAAGCGTGTCAACTGGATGTGAATGTTGTTAATGTTGTACAGGTATGTGTTGGAGAAACCAATGGGGCGGCAACCGCTCTTGCCGTTGGAAACTTAGGCAATGTGACTTATTTGTGGGACACACAACCCGCTCAGAATACTGCTATTGCTACGGGTCTTGGTCCCGACACTTATATTGTAACCGCTACCGACCCGTTCGGCTGCACCGACTCGGACACGGTCACTATTTCTGAATTCCCTGAGGTAATCGCGGTGGCAAGTACTGACACTGTGATATGTTTAGGTGACAGTATCACGCTTTTTGTTTCAGGTGGTGACACTTACCTATGGAACACAGGCGACTCCTTACCGCAGTTCATGGTTGCACCAGTTGAGACCACCCAGTTCACGGTGATAGCGACTGGCGCAGGCAACTGTACGGATTCGACTGGAGTGCTTGTCATTGTTGACGAGCGCATTTGCCTCGGCAACCTGCCCAATGTTTTCAATCCCGATACTGGGTTTGAGGGATTGGAAGATTTCTGTGGCATGGTGCATCAGAACAACACCTTCCAACTTCCGTGTCTGGAGTTATATCCTGGTAACCGGATGCGCATTTTCGACCGTTGGGGACGTGAGCGCTATGACGAGACCAATTATCATCTCAATCCATGGGATGGTGATGGTGCAAGCGATGGTGTGTACTTCTTTGTGTTAGAGCTTCCCAACAATATCAAGCCGCTAAAGGGATACTTCCACATGCTAAAATAGTAAGAGAACATGAAGAGTTTCAATTGGGTTTTCGTGAGTTAGAAAATTAATCGGTGTCTAACGGAAACCATACCTTCACTGCCTATTAAATCAAATTCCTACCCCATGAAACACTTATACCTTCTGATTTGCCTTTGCCTTTGTGGCTTCTCTGTCTTTGCACAGAACCTTGTAGTTAACCCCAGTTTCGAGAACACTGCCAGTAATTGTGGCAACTTTGGTGGCGAAGGATTCACCACAGACCTTGCTGCAACTTGGAATAGTGCCAACTCCAACACTGCTGGTGATAGCTGCTCTTCTCCCGACCTTTTTGCTCCGTGCAATGTTGTGTTTGGGATTTCAGTAACAGGCATGCCTGATAATGAATTGGGATGGCAGAATGCGCGCACAGGATCTCGATACGTGGGCATCATAACCCACGAGCCATTGAGCAATTATCGTGAATACATACAAGGCAGAACCTCGACTCCCTTGACGGCAGGACAGCAGTATTGCGTCTCGATGTTTGTTAGTAGGGGTGATGGGGTGCCTTATGCCACGAACAATATGGGAGTCTATTTCACGAACACTGAATACATGCGTGATGCGTGTCCGGGCAATTCCTTGATAAATGTGACACCACAGCTCAATTACAGTTGCTCACCCATTACGGATACTACCAACTGGGTGCGTTTGCAGTGGACCTATACGGCAGTAGGAGGTGAGCAGTACTTTACCATCGGCAACTTCTTCAATAATGCGAACACCACCATTGTTAATGTTGGCGGAGGTGGACTTAATCCCTACGCATACTACTATATAGATGATGTGAGCATTACGGCAGGTGGCGAGTGCTGCTATGCCGATCTTGCTGCTGTCGGCCCCAAGTGTTTGAACGATGCAGCGGTCACGTTGACCGCCACACCACCAATCGGAACCGATTGTACGCCTTCAGTAACTGGGATTTGGAGTGGGCCGGGAATCAATGCCAGCACGGGTGTCTTCACTCCATCAGTTGCAGGAGTCGGTACACACACTATCAATTTCACCCTTTCATGCGGCTACGTTGCAAGCACCACTATAACTGTGAATGCTTGTGCTCAACTCAACGTTTGTATTGAAACCAATGGAAACCTGACTGTGAATGGTGGTTCTGGCAGCTATACTTGGGCAAGTCAGTCTACTGTGCAGGATTGTAGCGGATGTCCATTCGGAATCTGTTCTCCGTTTTGTTCGGGTGTTACTAATACTGTCTGGACAACGTTCGCTACGTCTGCCACAGCAACTCCTCCAGGCACATGGCCAATCCGAGTAACCGATGGCCAAGGTGGTATTGTGACCTTGAACAATACTGTTGGATTACCAGCATGTGCAGGCGTTCAATGCACATTGTCACTAGCGGTTGGCAATTTGGTAAATGCCTGCGTTGGTGCAACAGGTTCGGCCACTGTATCAGCCACTGGTGGAGTTGGCACAGTGAATTATGCATGGAACACGAACCCAGTTCAGTCAACAGCCACTGCAACGGGGCTTTCAGCAGGTGAATACACAGTAACTGTAACCGATGACCAAGACTGTGAAGAGACCTTAACATTTGCTATTCAATCTGGGGCTGTTGTCGCAAATGCGGGCGAGGATCAAGTGATATGCAAAGGAGATGAAGTGACCCTCACTGCCACTGGAGGAGATGCCTATTCATGGAACAATGGTGCGTGGAATGAAGCATCTGCCACATTCTCTCCAGCCTCTACCACTACATATAATGTGACTGTCACTTCAGGCAATTGCTCTGACTCTGATGATGTAACCGTGATTGTGGTGGATCCGCCTACAGCAACTATTGAAGCTCCATCAACTACAATTTGCGAGAATTCAAGTGCTATGACTTTGACAGGTGACCCAGTTGGAGGCACATTCTCGGGTACCGGAGTAAGTGGGAACACATTTGACCCCGCACAAGCTGGCCTAGGGCAGCACACCGTTACTTATACATATTTTGAGTACGAAGAATGTCCCGCTCAACCATATGTGGTAATCACTGTAGATGTGTGCACCAGTATCGAAGAGGATTTCTTGGAAGGCGTGTCAGTTTATCCAAATCCCACTTCTGGAATCGTTTCATTAGTATTGAATGGCCTCAAGTTCATAGAGGTCATAGTATATGATGCTTTAGGCCGTGAAGTGCTGAGAAATTCAACAATGGAATCATCACCACTTAGTATTGACCTGAGCACCATGAAGAACGGGCTCTATTTTGTGCGATTGCAGAATACGGAAGGGGTTTCCAAGACATATCCTGTTATCCGCAATTGAAATCCATTTCTAAGCCGTAAAATCCTAAATCATCTCCTGTGCTAAACAAGTTGCTATTCCTCTCAACGATCTTTGTTCTCGGTGCTTGCGCCAACGATTCATCCACTCCGAGCGTGGCAGATTGGAAGGATATTGAAAAAGAGCTTCAGACGCAATTTATCATGGTAGAGGATGGCGGCACCATTACTTTGCCCGAAGGCAATTACACGTTCAGAGCTACTCTTTCGCTTGAGGGAAAAAAGAATATAACGATCAAAGGAGCCGGAATTGATAAAACGGTATTCTCATTCAAAGAACAGACAGAAGGCGCTGAAGGAATTAGAATTGACAACTGCGCCAATGTCATATTAGAAGATTTCACCCTGCAGGACTCGAAAGGCGATCTGATAAAAGCTCAGAAAGTGAATCGATTCACAATACGTAATGTGAAAGCAGAATGGACCGGAGAACCAAAGGAGACGAATGGAGCTTATGCTTTTTATCCAGTGGACTGTGATACAGTCCTAATGGAAAAATGCATTGCCATAGGAGCTTCTGATGCTGGTATCTATGTAGGTCAAAGTCGTGATATCATCGTTAAGAATTGCGAAGCCTATCACAATGTGGCCGGAATTGAAATTGAGAACTGCATAAGAGCTGATGTATTCGACAACCTTGCTCATGAGAATACTGGAGGTATCCTCATATTCGATATGCCGGGCCTTACACAAAGTGGTTCGCAGGTCCGTATTTATAACAATAATGTAAAAGAGAACAACTACCGAAATTTCGCTCCTGAAGGCAATATAGTAGGAGAGGTGCCGCCAGGAACTGGTGTCATGGTGCTTGCTACAAAGCAGGTTGAAATATTCAACAACATGATTGATAACAATAAAACGATTGGTGTTGCATTGGTCAGTTACAATTTGGTGCGCAAGCCACACGAAGACAAGAGCTTCAATCCTTTTCCAACGGGAATAACCGTGTATGAGAACACCATTACACGTGATGCGCTTTCGCTGCCAGCAATGGAGTTCGATCTTTCCAAATTGTTGATGGTGAAATTTCCTGTCAATAGACCGGACATCATCTTTGATGGACACCTTAACCCAGCTTTAGAAATTGCTGGCAACAATTACACAGGCGAGAACAGAATATGCGTAGGTGAAAATAAAGGTGCACGTTTTGCCATGATAGACGCACCGAACGGATTCAAAAATGTGAGTTTGGACCGGGCGCCATACGCCTGTGAACTTTTGCCTTTGGCGACTGTAAAACTCTAAACGGAGCGAATGCTCCGCCCAATTGGTATTTGTATATCTTGCGCGGCCTGAAAAACAGGTACAAATACCAAACTTTTAAACCCGGACATGAATAGAATAGCCGATTTTGTTGAAGTGAAGGACTCGAAGCTAAAGTCCCGCTACGCAGGAGATAAGGTGGCCGTTGGTCATTTTATCGAAGATTATATGCATCAGCGCATCGATCTGAAACGTGATTTCAAAGATGTGATGAAGCATAAGAGTGACATCTTCACGTGGGACTTCACGGGACATCATTATAAGTTTTTCCTTACCCGCTTCATTCCTGAAGTTCTAATCCACTCACAGCAGCAGGATGAGCGCATCATCCGTAGCCACTATGACGACAAGAACGACCTGTTCAACTGGTTCCTTGGTCCACGTATGATCTATACGAGCTGTTATTTCCGCGATGAGAATGAATCGTTGGAGAAGGCACAGGATAACAAGATGGACCTTATCGCCCATAAGATGCAATTGAAGCCCGGGGAGACCCTGCTTGACATCGGTTGCGGCTGGGGAACACTCGTAACACACATGGCCAAACATTATGGCGTAGATGCAACTGGTGTCACTATTGCTGAAGCTGGTGCAAAATGGGCAAATACCCTTATAAAGGAGAACGGTGTGGAAGACAAGGCGCGTATCTTGCGCATGGACTACCGCGACATACCTAAGAAGAAGTACAACAAGATCAGCTGCCTTGAAATGGCTGAGCACGTTGGCGTGAAGAACTTCCGCAAGTTCATGAAGCAGTGCTACGACATGCTGGAGGATGATGGCATCTTCTACATCCAGATCGCGTGTCTACGTGAGCGTGAGAGCGTTTTCTACGGCCCGAACCAAGAGGACATCGTTTGGGGTCTGTTCATGAACGAATATATCTTCTCTGGTGCCGATGCTTCCATGCCTGTGAGCTGGGACCTTGTGCAGATCGAGAAGGCCGGATTCGAGGTGCACAGCATCGAGAACATCGGTATCCACTACAGCAAGACCATCGACTACTGGTACCATAACTGGATGAGCAACAAAGAGAAGGTGTTGGCCAAGTATGGCGAATACATCTTCCGTCAGTACCAGATATTCTTGGGATGGAGCGTGGAGATCGCCAAACAGGGCAGCTCAACGGCTTACCAGATCACCTGCTACAAGAACGTGAACCACTTCGACCGTCCACGTTTCATCGGCAAAACAATCCTTGGCGAAAGCACAGAGTTCGGTGCAACAGGATCGGTGAGTTCAGTGAAGACAATGGCAGAACTGGTCTAAATACCTTTCGCCACAAGGCAACGAGGGCCGATTCCGGAAGGGGTCGGCCCTTTGTCGTTTAGTAGAGATGAAGTCCGTTCGATTATTCCGTATTCTGCCTTTAGTCACGGCCTTGCTGGCCTTGGCCGATATGGCCTCGGGCCAACACTTGGAGGGCGAACCGATGATCAAGAAGGGCCAACTTGTCTATAGCAATGCCATGGCGCTGGCGGACAGCATGGCCGATTGGAAGATGGAAGGCCAAGGAGCCTTGGATTTTGACAAGGATTGGATGGTGATGTTATCGCCAAACGAAGCAGGACACCATATGCTCTGGTGTCCAAAAGATCTTCCTGCCAGTTTTGTGGCGGAATGGGAAGTGCAGAACAGACATGCCGAAGCTGGACTATGCATCGTTTTCTTCGCAGCGAAAGGCAAGAACGGGGAGGATATATTGAATGGCCCGTTGCGCGCACGGAACGGGAAGTTCACGCAATACACCAAGGGTGATATGCACAACTATCATATCTCCTACCATGCCAATACCCCTGCCCAGCCCGACCGCCCTTTTGCGCATCTTCGCAAGAACAGCGGATTTCATAAGGTGCATGTGGGCGGACAGGGCATTGTGTCTGAGTCGAAGGCCATTCATAAGCTGCAATTGATTAAGGATGGGGGCCGTATCCTTTTCTTCTTGGATGGGCAATGCATCATTGATTGGACGGACGATGGGCAGACCTACGGTGCGGTGCTGAACGAGGGTAAGCTCGGATTCAGGCAGATGAAATGGACGCGGTTCGCCTATCGGGACCTTAAGGTGTGGGAGCTGGATGGCGCTGTGGTCTGGCCTTGACGGTTCAGGCTGTGCGAGCAATGCACAGCCCTATGTCCGCGTGCGTTTCCTGCTTGCAATTCATCTATACACTCCCTACTTTCGCGCTGCCTTTAAAACAGGCTATTATCCAACCAAAAACATTAAGAACAGATGGCTTTTGACCTCGACATGATCAAGAGGGTGTACGCACAGTACCCTGCCAAGATTGCCGCAGCCCGCAAGGCAGTGGGCCGACCACTCACGCTTTCAGAAAAGATCCTCTATGCCCACCTGTGGGACGGTGCTGCCAAAGAAGAATACGCCCGTGGAAAATCGTATGTCGATTTCGCTCCAGACCGCGTTGCCATGCAAGATGCCACAGCGCAAATGGCTTTGCTACAGTTCATGCAGGCAGGCAAAAAGAAAGTGGCCGTGCCTTCTACAGCGCATTGCGACCACTTGATCTCTGCCCGCATTGGTGCCACTGCTGACCTTCAGGACGCACTGAACAAGAGCCACGAGGTGTTCAACTTCCTCGAATCGGTCTCTAATAAATATGGTATCGGTTTCTGGAAGCCGGGGGCTGGCATCATTCACCAAGTAGTGCTGGAGAACTATGCTTTCCCTGGCGGAATGATGATCGGCACGGATAGCCACACGGTGAATGCCGGTGGATTGGGCATGGTGGCCATTGGTGTTGGCGGTGCCGATGCGGTGGACGTGATGGCCGGAATGGCCTGGGAGTTGAAGTTCCCAAAGCTTATCGGGGTAAAACTCACGGGCAAGCTCAACGGATGGACATCTGCCAAAGATGTGATCCTGAAAGTGGCAGGAATCCTGACCGTGAAAGGCGGAACAGGTGCCATCGTTGAATACTTCGGTGAGGGCGCTATCAACCTGAGCTGCACGGGCAAAGGAACCATCTGCAACATGGGAGCGGAGATAGGTGCTACCACTTCTACATTCGGATATGATGCAAGCATGGAGCGCTACCTGCGCGCCACAGGTCGTGCTGAGGTGGCCGACCTTGCCAACGGCATCAAAGAACATCTTACTGGTGATGCTGAGGTTTATGCCAACCCAGAGCAATACTTCGATCAAGTGATCGAGATCGATTTGAATACGTTGAGCCCGTATGTCAACGGCCCTTTCACGCCCGACCTTGCTACTCCGGTGGCAGAGATGAAGGCCAAGAGCACTGCCAACGGATGGCCTACCAAAGTAGAGTGGGGCCTCATCGGATCGTGCACCAACTCTTCTTACGAGGATATCAGCCGGGCTTGCAGCATTGCCGAGGATGCTTTATCTAAAGGACTTACGCCAAAGGCAGAGTTCGGTATCAACCCAGGATCGGAGCAGGTGCGCTTCACCATTGAGCGTGACGGCTTTATCGACACCTTTAATAAGCTTGGTGCGAAGATTTTTACGAATGCTTGCGGTCCGTGTATCGGGCAGTGGGACCGTGCTGGAGCGGAGAAGGGCGAGAAGAACACCATCGTTCACTCATTCAACCGGAACTTCAGCAAGCGTGCTGACGGCAACCCGAACACCCATGCCTTCGTGACCTCGCCAGAGATGGTGGCCGCATTGGCAATCTCGGGCGACCTCAACTTCAACCCGATCACTGACACCCTTACCAACAACAAAGGTGAGCAGGTGAAGCTGGCCGAACCAACAGGCCACGAACTTCCTCCACGTGGCTTTGATGTGGAAGATGCTGGATACATCGCCCCTGCGGAAGATGGCAGTGGTGTGATTGTGAAAGTGAAGCCCGACAGCGAGCGTCTGCAACTGCTGGATGCATTCCTACCATGGAATGG
>JBFYQB010000268.1:0-5630 GCA_041302955.1 Flavobacteriales bacterium | reverse complement strand
CCTCCTCCTGGGGGCGAAAGTCTAAAGGATACAGCAGCCCGGGTCATTCCTTATTTCGATAAGGTGATAGCCCCAGAGCTCAAGGCAGGCAAGGATATAATCATTGCCGCTCATGGCAACAGTCTGCGAGCGCTTATCATGCATCTGGAACAATTGACGCCTGAGGAGATACTGAAGATCGAAGTGCCTACAGGTCAGCCCAGACGCTATGTTCTGGACAGCGGTCTGAAAGTGGTCTCTGCAGAATACCTGTAGGACACGGTCAGATTCGGTCTTATCTCCGCACCACCTTGCGTATCACATTCTTTCCGTTGCTGAACACTGCACGGATGTGATAGATGCCAGCAGTTTCAGGTAGCTGCGCCTTCAATATTCCGCCTGCTAAGGTCTGCACAAGTGCTCCACTGGCCGAATAGACATCTATGCGCTGTGGCGCGATGCCATTGCCACGGAAATGGATAACACCATCAGTGGTCGGGTTGGGATGCACATTCCAGTCGTTGGAGTTAGGTCGATCGGTCAAGGAAGTGATTATCTGAATGTCTGTTAGCGAGTCAGCGGCTATCAGTACCGGGCTCTGGTCGGCATTGTCATACATGGTCCTGAATGCATCGATCTCAGGTGTACTGATGGCGAACATCTCATTCATCCACTTTGGTGGCACAGGTTGGTAGAACACGCGTGCGCGTGCTTTCACTGTTCCGTTGTATCCGTTGAGAGCAATGCGATAACGCACTTTGTCGCTACCTGAACCTTCGAAACCATCGAAATTGAAATCAGGGTCATTAAGTGCTGTGCCATAGATACGTGTAGTATCATATACCTCATGGAAGGTAGTGAATCCACGAGGTGCCAGTCTATTGTCTTTGATGGTCTGAAAGGCCCGTTCGAGCACGGTGGTCACGTTGTTGTTCACATCACCCATGACCATTTCATATATCTGCACCTCATCTTGTTGATCTATGGTCTGGTAGTGAGGCTCAAAGTCATTGTTCTGTCCTTGCACTTCAAAGTCAGGCTGCAATACACCAGAGCTGAAAAGTGTGTCTCCATTCTCTTGTAGCACAATGAATTCGATATAGGCTCTTCTACTTGGATAACCTGATGGGAATTTGTGTCCGGTCTTGTTCTCAAGCACTACTTCGTAGAAAACAGAGTCATTAGTATAGCTTGTCATTGCCAACTCCATGTCCAAAGTTTGCTGTTGCAGCATGCGAGTGGTTCGCGCAATGGTAGTGTCGAAGTGCGTTTCATTCGAGGGGATTCCTAATGCGCTAATGTTCTGTTTCATCAACTTCAACATGAAGGTATTGCCGCCCACTAGTTCATGTTTCCCATAGGGCGAACGTCCGAGTAGAAAAGTGTAGTTAGCAGATAGTACCACAGCATCGTCTATACGTGGCATGTGGCAGCCTTGGCATGTCTTGCCAGTAATGTCGTTTGAGAATTCAGAATTCAACCACTCGTGATAGGTGGCCTGTTCAACAAAAGTTGACCCAGTGAAATTGCCCTGAAGGTCTACACTTTCCGTCAGTAAGGTATGACAGCCTGCACAAAGGCCTGCATCATTGATGTGTTCGCCATACACAGGAATCATACTCACAAATTCCTGCATCGGGGCTTCAAAGGGCTTTTCAAACGGTCCGTATGCCACAGCCAAAGGGCTATAATTCAAGTTGCCGCTATGGGTATTGCCAATATTCACATCGCTCAACTTGTGGCATGCCATGCACGAAACACCATCCTGCCCTACAGAATCTTCAGCAAGAATCGCCATGCTGTAAGGGCCTGCGTTGTAATGATCATAGGCGAATTTGCCCATTGGAGCATGACAGCTCGTGCATTTGTTTTCCAATGCTTGCTGATGGGAAGGGTTTACGGTGATCTCATGGCTCACTTTTGCCTTCCAGAACGGATCGCGGGCCGAGTTTGCCATCATCGTGGCGCGCCAGCTTTCTATAGGGCTTATGTCCACGCCTTCATTGTCGGTATTGGCATGTGAGGTGGGGTCGTAGCCATGGCAGCCATCACAATTCCCCGAAGCCTGAAAAAACCCATTATCAGCCAGTGGCAACAGTACGTTGTTACCCTTGAAGAAATTCATTTCGCCAGAGGTGTGATATCGCTTAGCAGACGTGTGCCTGTGCGTTGCCTGAGTTCCGAAATAGGCCAATGCGGCTATGCCACAGAAAACAATGAGTTTGGAATATGAGCGCATGCGCGAAGGTTCGAAATTGCTGGGTAAATCTACGCCTTGCCAATACATCCGTAGGTCGTGTCGATGTCAGCATGCCATCAATGATCCTGGTCATCTTTTATGGCTGTGTGACAACAGTTACCATACGCACATTTGCTCCTTTTGACCTTTGCTCCCTCATTCAGGCCAACAACCTATAAAACCAAGGAAACATGGGGCTATTTTCAATTTTTGGGAGCGATAGTTCCAAACAGGGATCCATTAAGGAAATGTTGGATAAAGGCGCACTTATCATCGATGTGCGCACTCCGGAAGAATATGCCTCGGGGCACATTAAGGAATCGGTCAACATCCCACTCAACCGCATACCTGATAAAGTGAATGAACTGAAAAGAAAGAACAAGCCGATTATCACCTGTTGCCGATCAGGCGCCCGCAGTGGCATGGCAGCCGACCAGTTGAAATCTTCTGGTATTGAAGTTGCCAATGGAGGTCCGTGGGACAGCCTTCAGCGCTTAATGCAATAATGATTCTTCAAGAGAAACAACAAGGGCCAGTTCGATATCGAACTGGCCTTTGTTGTTTTAAAACCCTCAGTGAACTGAGGTCTATTTTTTAACTGCACACGTGTTAATGCCGACAAGCATGTAAAGCGGACAAAAACTCACAACGCTCGTCAGCAGGAATACGCCCGCTGCAACCAGCAACACGATCCCAAGTGTGCCAGTAACGATATTGCCAAAGTAAAGTCCGATCATTGCTAGCGCTACAACTGCGCGCAAAGCGCGGTCCATAGTTCCCATGTTGGTTTTCATAGCTGTAATTTTTTAAAAGTATTATTCCACTATTGGAGGTGTCAAAGGTGTAGTATCTGAAAAATGATGGTGTGACATTGGTCACTCTCTCAATTACCTACTTCGGAATCAATGTCAGATGCTATTTGTCGGGTTTGTGGGTGCCATTTCAATCTAGTGTTGGGCGCAAGGAATCAAGTTTGCTTGAACTTGCGACCTTTGACCCGTAATAATCAGGAATATCCCCCATGGCATATGACTTATTGAAAGGAAAAAAAGGCATCATCTTCGGTGCCTTGGACGAGCGCTCCATTGCTTGGAAAGTGGCCGAGAGGTGTCACGAGGAAGGTGCTGAGTTCATATTGACCAATGCCCCAGTCGCGCTGCGTATGGGCACTATCAATGCCTTGGCCGAAAAAGTAGGCGCTACCGTGGTGCCAGCCGATGTGACTGTAATGGAAGACCTTGAATTGTTGGTTAACACGGCCAAAGACAAGTTCGGCAGGGTCGATTTCATTTTACATTACGGGGGCATGTCACCTAATTTGCGCAAAGGGCGCACCTACGATGATCTGAATTACGATTTCTATCATAAGACCTTGGACATTTCAGCAATGTCGCTGCACCGCCTACTGCAGACCTGTATGAAGTCGGATGCTATCAATGAATGGGGCAGCGTGGTGGCACTCACTTATATCGCAGCACAGCGCACATATCCTGGTTATGGAGATATGGCCGATGCCAAGGCTATGCTTGAAAGCATTGCCCGTAGTTTCGGTTATCACTATGGGTATGCCAAAAAAGTGCGGGTCAATACTATATCACAAAGTCCAACAGTGACCACCGCGGGCAGTGGAGTTGCGGGATTCGATGACTTCATAGGTAATGCTGACAGACGTTCGCCATTAGGCAATGCCTCTGCCGAAGAGTGTGCAGATTATTGTGTCACGCTATTCTCAGATCTCACACGCAAAGTCACGATGCAGAACCTTTTCCATGATGGTGGATACAGCAATGTTGGTGAAGGTCCGCAAGGTTGAACAAATGAGAATCACGTCTTTATTGTTTGTGACAAGCCTAATTTCAATTGGCTGTTCCGCCCCAACAACTGACAACAATATGCATCCTTTAGCAGAGGATACGGTTATCGTTGACCATCACAATGCTCAGAACGCATTAGACATAGAAGGCATATATTTCGGAGTGGTGCCCTGTGCGAGTTGTTCTGGGATAGAGACCACTGTCACTTTGGGTGTTGGAGGCGCGTATCTATTGACCCAGGTCTATCAAGGCGAAGAAGAGAACATGCATCAAGAGGCAGGAGTTTATTCTTGGAATTCTGATGGTAATACAATTGTTCTCAATGGAATCGAAAATGCCCCTAACAGTTACTTCGTGGGTGAAAATGTCCTGATTCAGCTGGATCTGTCAGGCAAACGCATCATTGGGGAAATGGCAGATAACTATGTGCTCAAGAAGAAGTGACGCCCATTAAGCTAACAATGACTCAGGCTATAGATGACCAACCCGTTAAGTAGTTTAGGGACGACATAGGTGCTTTTTGGAGGCATGGTCCTGCCTTGGTCAGAAATAGCATAAAATGCCTCACCGGTCACAGGAAACAATGAAAATGCCATTTGGTATTTACCCGAGTTTACAAGTCGCTCTAATTCATTTGAGCCTTTGATTCCAGATACAAAGCCAATGCGGTCATCATTTCTCAGGTCATTGATTCCGAGAATAGGGCCGAGAATATGATCTGAAAGAATGGAAACATCCAATGCCCCTACAACATCGTTACAAGGGGGGTGACGATAAGTGAGCTTATACCAGCAGCTGCCCATATACAGACCGAAACATCCCGGTCTATCTGGTTTTACAGATAGCTGCCCGTTGTTGACCACCTCAAAATCATTCTGCAATGCGGATATAAAAGAGGTGGAATCATGTCCAATACTTCTCACTACGCGGTTGAATTCAAAGATCCTAAGTTGATCGTCAGGAAAAAAAATCCCCAAGAAATAGTTGTGTGATGCGTCAGCAGATCTGTTTGCAGAGGCCTGCTTCCATCGTTCATGTGCGAGCAGTACCGAAGATGCAGTTCGGTGATGCCCATCAGCGATATAAATATGTTCGAGCTTCGAAAAATGATCCTCAAACTGCTGTATAGTCTTTATATCGCTAACACACCATAGTTGATGGCGTTTGCCATCGTCATGAAAGAAGTCGAGTAGGGGAGTGGTCTGCTTGACTGCATTGGTGATAGTCTGTATGCTCTCACTTCTCGGATAGGTGAAGCACACCGGTTCAGCATTTATATCGCAAACGTTCAGATAATCTTTGAGTAATTTCTCGCGGCTTGCGATGGTCTGCTCATGAATGCGAATCACTCCTGAATCGTAATCCTCCACAGCGGCACACGCAATGAAACCAGTGAAAGTCTGCTCACCAACGTGTTGCGTATACACATAGAATGATGGGCTCTGTTCCATTGTTAGCACATCTTCTTCAATGAACTTTAAAAAGCGGTTCTTGCTCTTAGCGAATAGTGCAGGTGAATTTACTGGGCTCTGTTCAGCTTGGCCGTGCTCAGGTTTTATCACATGCAGGAACGACTGCTCATCATTGTCTAATATTTC
>JBFYQB010000267.1:0-12483 GCA_041302955.1 Flavobacteriales bacterium | reverse complement strand
CCAGCGTTTCCATTCGCGATTCACGGACAGCGCTAAATCCCCAGACACGTAACCGATATCCATGAATACCAATTATTGACCGCGATATCTCGCGCTTTATGGCGAGTCGGTGCTTGTTAGGAATCATAAGGAACGCCCACATGTGAATGATGCAAGAGGCCGCAAGATTTGTGTAATACCCGAGCATTTTGGCGGGCAAACCTTTGCAGCGTGAAAATTCATTCACAGTAAAGATTCCAAAATGAACACGACAACAAGCAGAATTTCCAAGAAAATCACGAGTGCATTGGCCATTTGTGGCGTCATAGTCACTGTAGCACTTTCAGGCTGCGCAGAGGATGATGTGGTTCCAAACAGCGTCAGCTACGACATGAAAGTAGTTGACCAACTGGGCATAGGCGGAACAGTGACATTCACCGAAACCACCAGCGAGATCACAACCATTGTCATCGATCTTACTGGAAGTGATTCTGAAAGCCACCCTGCCAATATCCGCGTCAATTCGGCCATCGAAGGCGGAGCAGTAAGCATCACCCTTAACCCGGTTGTAAACGGCCGCAGTTCTACCGATGTGACACGTGCAGACAACAATGCCGCCATCAGCTATGCGCAACTTATTGCCTATGATGGCCACCTTAACGTGCATCAGAGCATCAATGCCATGTCTACCATCATCGGTCAGACGGACATCGGTGGCAACGTACTTACTTCAAACAGCATCACTTATGATCTTAGTGAAGTAGCAGCATCAGGAGTATCAGGCACTGCGGTATTCGCCAAGCGTCAGAACGGAACTTCGCTGGTCACTATCGACCTGAACGGTACTATTGCAGATGGTGTGCACCCTGCGGTGATTCACATCGGTTCTGTGGCCACGGTGGGCGGAGGCCCTGCCACTAAGACCCTTAACCCTGTAAACGGTACAACAGGCATGAGTTATACCAACCTGCGCACGCTCAATGATGGCACATACATCAGCTACGACAACGTGCTTGCCTATGACGGTTACCTTGCCATCCATCAGTCGAACCTGTTGATGGAAGTGATTCTGTGCCAAGGCAACATCGGCAGCAACAACTAAGACCTAGTCTTTATTGCCCATTCGAAAGCACCCCTGCCATCCTTGGCATGGGTGCTTTTTTTATGTGGACCATGGCTTCATTTCTTTGGGCACACACCTTAACAAACCTAATAGGGTTGCACCCAATGGCAATGTACTTACTTCCTAAAGTCACGTGGCTGTATTACGCAACAGACTTTCTTCCGTTGAGTACCAGCCAGAGGTTCAAGAGGTTTCTGAGGCCTCTTTACTGCGCTCCCTAGCTATTTGCAACAAAGGATATTTGGTACCATTGTATCACTTCTTCGTATCAAGCGTCATATTATCCCCTCGCCATGAAATACGCATACTTCCTCTTCCTCAACGTACTATTTATACATCTGGCCCCAGAGACCTTTGCTCAGCAAGGATGTACTGATCCCACTGCTATGAACTATGACCCCTCGGCCATTGAAGATGACGGATCTTGTTACTACGCCATTTATGGATGTACAGACCCCGCAGCCGTCAACTACGACCCTTTTGCCAACTTCGATAACGGGTCGTGCTATTATTACTACTACGGATGCACAGATGCCAATGCCGTGAACTATGATCCAAATGCGAACTTCGATGACGGTTCATGCTATTATTACACCTACGGCTGCACTAACCCTTCGGCCGACAACTATGACCCAAATGCAGACATTGACGATGGATCTTGTTACTTCAGTGGCACCTTCGGATGCACCGACCCCAATGCAGCGAACTACAACTCGTCTGCCAATTATGATGACGGCTCTTGCTATTACTATTACTATGGATGCACAGATGGGAATGCCACCAACTATGATCCCAATGCGAACTTTGATGATGGTTCATGCGCTTATTACTTTGAGTGCTTTGGAGAAGTGAACGGCACAGCCTACTATGACGATTGCGGGGATTGCATCGGTGGCAATACAGGCCTTGTTGCCTGCGTTGTGATAAGTATAGATGGTGTGGAACATGACCCCACGATGCTACGCGTCTATCCCAATCCCACCAATGGACCATTCACCATTACGATACCCAAAGGTCAAGAGGGCAAGGGAACTGCAATGCTCACTGATGCTGCTGGCCGCATTATAATGCAGCGCGTTTGGATCATAAGCACAACTAGATCTTTCAACATTGACTTGGCCCTTGAAGATGGCATCTATATGCTGAACGTTACTACCAAAAACGGACGACAGTTACAAAGCCTAATTACCATCATCGGACAATAATGCCAGTACCGCTGAACAATTTGTAAAAGCATACAAGATTGCGCATACATTGCCCCCGCAACGGGCTACAGGTTGTAAGATCTTTTCAATTCACCTTACCTGCCTAACCATGCGTCTCATTACCTCCATCCGCACCTTTTTTAGTACTTCCATCATTATTGTCGCATTGTTCTCTCTTCCATCCTGCTTCCCATGTATGGATATGGATTGCGGTAACGGAATCTGCAATGCTGGCAGTTGCGAATGCTTTGAAGGCTACTATGGCAGCGAATGCCAATACACTTACGGCACAGCAGGCTATGAATGCGTTTCTGGTTCATGCACCTACACATCGGACAATGGCACCTATTCAACCTATGCTGACTGCGAAAGTAGTTGTGGGGGTGGGGCCTGCGAGTATGAGGTATTCACCGGAGGCGGCACATGTAGCGATGAGGGCTACTTCCCTGTGGCACCTTCTCTATGCTGCTCTCCATCGTATCCTTTCTTCTGTTCTGAGACTCAAATGTGCTACACTAGCTGCGAATCGGCCGATGCGGCATGTAGTGCGGCATCCGTTATCACAGGCACTGCCAACGGTGGAACCTCAGGCTATGCATGCATCAGCGGCAACTGCAACTACGTGACCAGCGGTGCATCCTATACATCATTGTCCCAATGTCAGAGTGCTTGCAGTGGAGGTGGCTCTTCTGGCTATGACTGTGTTGGCGGAAGTTGCACGTATGTGAGCAGCGGAGCAGACTACAGTTCGCTTTCGGCCTGCGAGAGTGCTTGTGGAGGTGTGGGCCCTGCCACTGGACGCATCTCTGTAAAAATCTATTACAAGCCGACCGGTGCATGTCAGGCCAATGATATCGACCATACGTTACGCTTCTATTATTACTGCGCACATGGCACATCACTCAACAGTGTGGCAGCTGGCATCTGGACCGCAGGTGAAGACGCTGGAGGATTATACAGACAATGCCTGTTTGGAAATGAGAGCGCAGCTCTTTGTACACATGGCAGCACGCTGTTCAATCGCATCTACCGTTTGGAATGGGAAGTCACACCAGAACTGTCGTCCTATCCTAACATCTGCATTCTGAGTGGCGCTACCAACATCGACTTCCAAGACCAGATCAAGAACGTAGTGGTCGACTGGAATTGAAACGGATAAGAATATCCTGATTCTGATCATTGTCATTAAATACTGTGCCTTAGATCAGTCACTTCGCATTGAAATAACGCTTAGTTTTGCGACCGTGCAGAAACTAATGAGCATACTTTTAGGGTCCGTCATGCTCTTGCAGCTGATGGGTACCACCATGGTTGTTGTCGACTTTCAGTTGCGAAGAACCCAGATCACAGAGATGTTCTGCGTAAATAAGGCAAAGCCGGAAATGAAATGCAACGGCCAATGCCATCTCAAGAAACGTGTGGCCGAGCAATCGGAGCAAGAGTCAGAAAGTGCCTTAGTAAATATTGAACCCATTCATCCTGCCGTATTGACAACCTTCGCAGTTGCGTTGTCTTACAGCAATGAAAGCTCCGTGCAGGATCTTTGTGATTATTCTGCAGGGCTATCCAAAGGCAGTCCCAAAGGCGTGTTCCATCCACCACAGGTTTGATCAGACCAAATAGGTTAGCGGCCGTCCCAATGGGGCGCGGCCTATCTTTTAATTCATCTGATCAAAATTCCTAAAAATGAACTTTTCATTCAAACCCCGAATGTTGGGGGCAATAGTGCTGATAACAACTTTGACCGCTTGCGAAGAAGACCAACACTCGCATGACGACACTCTTCCGAACACTGACAACCTTACATTGATTGCTTCGGGCTATACTGACGCTGGCGGCATAGAGGTGAAACTTTGGGCTGACGGTGCCTTGGAGGCAAAATACACCAAACTTTACGTTGAAGTGCGGGATTCGGCCACGTCCGAGCTTGTAGACGATGCACATGTTGAACTTACCCCAATGATGGACATGGGCTCGATGCAACATGCTGCACCATTTGAGAATCCTCTGAGTTCTGATGCGGTGGAAGGCCTCTTTCCATGTGCTGTCGTGTTTCAGATGCCCGGTGAAATGGGTTGGGCATTGACCATTCATGTGCACAACCATCATGGCGGAGGTGAAGGCGATGTTACGTTCCCTCTTTCTGTCGCGTCCCCAAGTATTGCACGTACATCAGTGGTCACTGCCAACAACGGTACAGACAAATACATCATCTCTTACATCCAACCAAGTTCACCACAAGTGGGCATGAATACCATAGAGGTGGCTGTGCACAAGAAAGAATCCATGATGTCTTTCCCAGCTTCCACTGATCTGTCTGTCGTTATGGAACCATCCATGCCATCCATGGGACACGGTTCTCCAAACAATGTGAACCCGATTCATACATCCAATGGCCATTATGTGGGTCAGGTCAACTTCACTATGACCGGAGCCTGGGTCATAGACCTTACGTTGCTCAATGATACCGACACGGTGGTATCACTGGTATCGTTCGATGTGATGCTCTGATCAAGAGATATCATGTTCATCCGAATTCTCCTCCTCCTCGCAGTCACTGCGGGAGTTGCTCGTGGGCAGGACAGTATACCACTGTTCACCAAAGGCAACATTGCCCAAAAGGTCTTCGAGGTGGAGGAGATATTGATACGCCCAACATGTTGCTGTATTGGTGAATGCACCTGCCCCAGCACTGCAGCAGACAACTCGATGACCAACCGATTCTCTTCGGCCGATGCACTGTTGCAGAAAAATGGACGCATCACACTAATGCGAAGAGGCAATTTTGCGCTGGAACCTGTGCTCAACGGCATGGCCTCTGACCGACTGAACATTACCATTGACGGAATGCGAGTATTCGGTGCGTGCACCGATAAGATGGATCCCGTCACATCGTATGTAGAACCAAATAACATGAAAGCCGTCAGCGTGCAGCACGGCAGTGCAGGCAGCATGTTCGGCTCTTCGTTAGGTGGCTCGGTTAACATGGAGACCAATGGTGCCACCATCAACCCAAAGAAGCCACTGAGCGGAGAGGTTGGTGCCGGATTTCAGTCGGCCGCATTGGGATTCAGCGGACTATTCTCCATCAATTTCAGCCAAAAGCGATGGGCCGTGATGGCCAATGCCGTATATCGCAAGTTTCAGAACTATCGGGCCGGTGGCGGAGAAACAGTCGACTTTTCTCAATTCGAAAAATGGAATGGTGGCATATCCGTCAAATACATGCCTACAGACCGCGATATTCTCCGCGCTGACGTCATAATTGATGAAGCATATAACGTGGGGTATCCAGCTTTGCCAATGGACGTGCTATGGGCCAAGGCCCGAATAATTGGACTCACCTATCAGCACTATCCGTCCAACGGAGCATTGAGCCGTTTGGAGGCAAAAATTTATGGCAATGTTGTAATGCACACGATGGATGACACTCATCGCCCCAATGTGATAATGCATATGGACATGCCAGGCAGCACCAAGACCTTCGGTGGACATGTGGATTCGCGATTGGTCTTTGGAAAGCATAGTCTCATAGCCCGTATGGACGGCTTTCACAGTAACGCACGAGCTGAAATGACAATGTATCCTGAAAATGATGCACCAATGTTCATGCTCACATGGCCTGACGTGAATAAGCTTAGTCTGGGGCTATTCATTCAAGACAATATCCGATTCAACGCCAACCGCACCTTAAGCTTCAATGTGCGACTGGAATACATCAACACCGTGGTGACCGATGAATTCGGAGTACGGCAGGCAAGCGTATTTGGTCAGGATGTGAGCATACCAGACCATCGATGGCTCAAAAATGCAAGTATGAGCTATCAAGAGAAATTGTCCGTTGGTCCTACTGTATACTTTACCTTGGGTTATGCAGAACGCGCTCCATCAGTTACGGAGCAATATGGTTTCTATATTTTCAATGCCTATGACGGATTCGACCATGTTGGTAATCGCGATGTGCTTACAGAAAAAGCGGTGCAGCTGGATGGCGGCCTGCGATGGGAACGCGATAAGTTGTCATTGAACATAGCTGGTTTCTACTATCACCTCATGGATTATATACTTGCCTCGGTAGATAGCTCTTATGATGCGATGACGATTGGCGCCAATGGTGTGAAGGTGGCGCAAAACATAAAAAGTAATCTGATGGCAGGTGGCAATGTTCAAATCAGCTATTTGCCTATCAAAATATTGGAGCTTTCCACCACGGTCAACTACACTTTTGGTGGTACATATGACGGGACACCGCTTCCACTCATTCCACCTTTGCGAAATCTGACAACTATCAAATGGAGCTTTGAACGTGGATTTGTTCAAGTGGAATGCGAAAGTGCAGCTTCTCAACAACTAATAAATCCTGCCTTTGGAGAACGTCCAACGCCCGCATACAGCACATTGCATTTACGTGCCGGATATTCATTTCAATTCGGACGTTATGGCATAACCGTAAATGCTGGTATTGAGAACCTACTTGACGCGCATTATCGCTCCCATCTGGACTGGGGAAGCATACCACGGCCAGGTATAAATGGATTCACCAATGTGAGCATAACGTTCTGAGAAGACTGGGTACTTTATTTATACCGCTTTCTGATAGGAGCTAAAAAACCAACTCCCACATTGAAGTTGATAAGGTAATATGACATGAGACGCGCCTCCATGTTGGCTTGCAGATCGGACCGTTGATCACGTTTATTAAGCTCGCCATCCATAAGTTCGAAGTAGGGGACTATACCGCTGGGCACCACGCCAATCTGGACACCTGACCTAAGTACCAAGAAATCAAAGAAAATACGCTGCCTCCCGAAAGTGACGGATACCATAGGCGTGAAAAACTGCTCTTCATGGGCCAAAGTGACCCCAGCATTCTTGTTGTAAGGTCGTACCCGGACATCCAGCAACATGACATCAAACTTGGCGTAAGAACCGATAGGCGCAATGCCCCCTCGTGATGGATTCCGGAACACCTTGTAATTGACCCCATATCCATAGCCACGAATGAGCCCGTGGTCAAAATTGGCAGTTATGCCTGGCACAAGTGCATTACTTGAATATTTCCCCGCGCTCCATTCGTATTGCATACCCGAAAAGATGAGGTCGAAGGTGAAACCGACACTTCCATTGCGAGCCACCACATAGTCAAGGTCTATAGTGCTGCGCACATTGAAGGCAAAACTGCTAAGCCCCTTCTGCATGGCATGGTTGGGGCTGAAAAGCGCATTGAGAAAACTGGCCTCGCCCGTAATCAGTAGCCGCTTGCCCATGTAACCTGGAGCTTGCGAACAAGCAATATGCGGCAGCAATGCCAGTATCATTATGTAAAGTACCCTCATTTCTTCTTCCGAGGTCTGCTTTTCATTTGCCAAAGGCTATCGTAAACATTGCTATTAACAATATCAGAAGCATCCTTCAATCTGAAATTGCTATATGCGATCATACTGGGTTCACCCGTACGCAAATTGAAGGTAAGACAGTAATAATAGGTGTCATAATTGGGGCGGACCAAGTAGTAGACGGCCAATGGAATGGCAGGCGGCACCAAGGCATACAGCAGATAGAAATAGAGCAGCGGTTTATTCTCCCTGTAATTGATAACTCCGGTCCATGCAAAATGCTCGGTGCCATATTGCGTCATGATTCGATCAAGACGGGCGCGATCCAGTCCCACCATGTCAACATCCATGTGCAGCAACCGTTGGTCCACCCATTCATTCAAGAATGCAATGTCATTAAATACATCCGCCCGGTTTGAATCAAGGAGCGTGGTCTCGAGTATCGCTGCGTCAAGTCCAAGCAGATTTGCGCTTCTGTAAATGCGTTCCATAAACTGTAGCTTGGCCTCCTCTGCATCAAGAAAATTATGCTGCTTCCGCTTTCGCAGATCCAGTTTGGCATATGCAGGGCTTACCATGACCACCTTATCAAGACCAAGTTTAAAACCAGTGTTTTTCCATTTACGTTGGTCTTCACGTTTTCTCTTATCCAGTTCGGTCTGTGTCGGTGTATCCCTATTTCCCAACCATTTTTCGCGTTCCCATTTATCAAACAACTGATTGAAGGCCGAATCGGCAAAAAGCTCTACAAAGGCATATCGTAGCATAGCATGACGAGGGTTCTCCATCTGCTTGAGACGAAGACGATCGTATTTACTCATCTGCTCTAACCGCAAGCTATCTGCAGCATCGGGCAATGGAGCAGGAGGCGTCTGACTGAACATGCCGGGCAGATAATGATCTAGCATGAGTTGGCGAAGCAGGTCCTCGCTCATGGCGACCAAATCGGCATTTTCTGCATATTTCAATCGTAAGCGCCAGATATGATTAAGTGATAGAACACAAAGTTCATCGGCCTGTAGTCTATAAAACAGGTGATACAGTTGCTGTGATTCCCCTTCAATTGTAGAATATCCGGGATGCACAAATGCAAAACGACCAGCCATTTTGAACTTGGCCAGCGTGTATAGCGCACGTGCCATTTGCTGCTGTTGGTATGGGTTATCAGGGTGCCTGCGCAAAAGGAGATATGCATTGTAAACGGCCATCACTGGCTGATCGGCCATCAGATAAAGTCGAGTTAGTTCATAGCGTGCTGTTTCACGCACATGGTTGAACGCACCTTCGGAAACTATGCTGGAAACGCCCTTCGCATCATTTGAGAGTAATTTGGCAATTATCGCCTGCCTTTCACTTGGGCTAGGATGCGTGGCGTCTTCCGATTCCCTTCCATCCAAAGGCTCCGCAGGCTTCACTCTGTCTAGGAAATAGCTTCGATCCACCTTGAAATCGGCATGATCAAAGAAACTCTGATCGAACGGCACGTCATCAAAGGGCAGGTGCGCATATCGCATCACATCGAATACCTTGGTTATAGATGCAGTGGAATAACCAGAACGCAAGAATCTATCAAGTCCTTCCTTATCAGCCTCTTTTTCCAATTCTTTTGAATAGTGACTCCTTGCCAACACCCGCTCATCAAAGGAAGATCGGCCATGCGCACCCCTGCCCTGCTTCATTTCCAGAGCTTCCACATAGGCATTGATGATATGATGGCGGTCAAAATGAACCAGTTCGTGGCAGAGAATGAAGGCAAGTTGCGCCTCGCTCTCCAACTGTGCAAGAAGGCCAAGACTGATAAGGATGACACCATCATCCGTGGTGAACGCATTGACGACCGAAGAGCGAAGCGCATAGACCCGAACGCTGTCACGCAAGGCAGAATCATCCTTCAGTACCACATCAAGAACCTTGGCGAGATATTGCGAAACAGTGTCATTGAACAATACCCGTCCACTGCTTAGCAGTTGATTCATTACGAAATTGCTCTCCAACAGGAATTCATCCTTATCGCTTGTACGTTGACCGCCATCGTGTTCCATATCAAGCCGCCTCTCTCGAGATGTCAGATACTTCTCTGATGAAAGTTGTCGGAATTCAGTTGGTATTGGACTACGGGCCTGTAAAGGCTGATATTGGAATACTTGCTGCGCCATCGAAATCAGCGGCAATAGCATTAACCAAACAAGATGATAGACCTTTGGCACGTGGGCAAAGATAGCAGGCACTAGTTAGGGCAGCATTGACGCGGATTTGGCCATAAATGCGCAAAATCGCTTATCTGCCAGCACATTATCAACAAATAAGTTTGCAGCGGGTTTAATGAATTTCCAATAGCCCGCTCGTAATGATTGCCGAAACTTGCGGCATGAATACACCCCTCATGACAGAGACCACTAGAAACTATTTCGAAACAGATGATCTGAGTGCCTTCGACTCGGCATTGGTGGCCCAATGGATATCGTTCGGCCCAATCATCTTCCAAGCGGCCAAGGCCCTGAGAGACCTTGGCATTCTTAAAGCCATTTACGACTCAAAAAAGGTAGGACTGACACTACAAGAAACCGTTGATTCCACCGGACATTCGGAATATGCTGTGCGTGTATTAATAGAGGCCGGACTAGGTATTCAGCTCCTCACCTTGGGAGAAGACGACCGCTATCGAACCACAAAGGTCAGCTGGTATGTACTCAATGATGAGATGACACGGGTAAATATGAATTTCACCCATGATGTTAGCTATCTCGGCACTTTCCATTTGCAAGAAGCGCTTAAAACAGGGACACCCTCTGGGCTAAAAGTGCTTGGAGAATGGCCGACCATCTACGAAGGGCTGTCGAAACTGGAGCCACAAGTAGCCAAGAGCTGGTTCGATTTCGACCACTTCTATTCCGATGGTGCTTTTGATGATGCGCTGCCGCATCTGTTTGCCAGCAAGCCGCGCACGCTGCTCGATGTTGGAGGCAACACAGGCAAGTTCAGCAGGCGGGCCTCGGCCTTCGATGCCGATGTGAAGATCATCATTGCCGACCTGCCCGGCCAAGTGGGCATGGCCACCAAGAACATCAAGGATTGGGGATTGGAGAATCGCGTGAGTTTTCACCCCGTGAACCTCCTCGACCCCGAAGCCAAACTTCCCAAAGGGCAAGACGCCATCTGGATGAGCCAATTTTTGTGTTGTTTCTCGGAAGATGAGATCGTGAGCATTCTGAGCCGCTGCCGCGAGGCGCTGAGCGAAGATGGGCGCATCTTTATCCTCGACACCTTCTGGGACCGTCAGCGCAGCATAGGTGGTGCATTCTGCCTGCAACAGACCTCACTCTACTTCACCGCCATGGCCAACGGTAACAGCCAGATGTACGATAGCAAGGTGTTCGTGCGCTGCATCGAGCGGGCCGGACTGCAAGTGGAGAAAATGGTGGATGACCTAGGCGAAAGCCATACGATAATGCGCTGCAAGAGGGGCTGATAGCTTTACGGTCACTCCAGATTCAGTTTAAATATGACAACTCTCATCTTGAACACTGATTAAGGATATCTTCATCCTTTTCTATATAAATCACATTTACACTCGAAACGAATCAAGATGTTCTTCTCGAAAACCTGCGAATACGCCATAAAGACCATGATCTATCTCAAGGCCGAGCATAGAGAGGGAAAGCGACTGGGATTGAAGGATATTTCCTCCCATATCAATTCGCCAGAGCCCTTTACAGCCAAGATACTCCAGCAATTGGTAAGACATGACCTAATAGATTCAGTGCGTGGTCCTCATGGAGGATTCTCGATCAAAGACCCAAACGCACAGTTGAGTCTTCTTCAGATAGTAACGGCCATTGATGGTGACGGTATAATAAGAAAGTGCGTACTCGGATTGGATGAATGTTCGGCTGAACATCCTTGCGCAGTGCATGACGAGTTTGTTGTTGTGCGCGACCATTTGGCTTCAATTCTGGCCAATACTTCTGTTAAAACAGTTGCTGACGGTGTTAAAAATCATCGAAAAGTATTGACCAGATAAATTTTTAATTTAATTTCGGAGTTCATGATCCTTTTATCCCTATAATTATGCAAGTAATACCAGAAATTGTGCAAGTAAAATCTCAAACACCTGTTGGCAATGTGGTCGCTGCGAACTTCAAAGCAGCTGTTGTGCTCAGCAAGTTGGACATAGACTTCTGCTGCAATGGAGGCATGAGCCTTGAAGCTGCGTGCAAAAAGAAAGGACTGGATGTTGACGAGGTCATCTCCAAATTGAACAATGCACTGGCTCAGCCGCCCGAGAAAAACTACAGCGGTATGCTAATGAGTGAACTGATCGATGAGATTGTGAACCTTCATCACTCCTATGTGGAGGCAACGATGCCCATTATCAATGCATATCTGAACAAACTCTGTTCGGTGCATGGTCATCATCATCCCGAACTTTTTGAAATAGCTGACACCTTCTTGGCATCATCACGTGATCTGGCGGTGCATATGAAGAAAGAGGAGTTGGTACTATTCCCTTTTATCAAAGCGTTGGAAAAAGCGAAGGCCCACGGCACTGCAATGCCATCAGCACATTTTGGCGACATCCACAACCCGATCGCCATGATGATGGAAGACCATCAGGTAGAAGGCGGAAGATTCGCCTCTATCGCCACGCTAAGCAAAGGCTACGCCAGCCCAGCCGATGGGTGCCAGACCTATCGCGTGGCAATGGGAACGTTAGCGGAATTTGAACAGGATCTCCATAAGCACATCCACTTGGAGAACAACATCCTTTTCCCCAAGGCGCAGACGCTTTACAAGGAAATGACCGCGAAAATCTGATCGTCAAGACCTGAAACTTGAGCAC
>JBFYQB010000266.1:0-4737 GCA_041302955.1 Flavobacteriales bacterium | reverse complement strand
GTGATCACACGCAACAAAAGGCGCAGTGAGGCCATGGATTATCAAGAGGATTTCTACATCAGTTTCCTTAATTCTGATGGCCAATGGGGACAGGCAATGAACCTTGGCGACCCCATAAATACGGATGATAACGAAGGGGCTCAGACCATGACTGCCGATGGTCAGCAGTTGTTCTACATAGGATGCAACAAAAAAGGTGGTATGGGCAGTTGCGACATATACCGTTCGCTACGTGAGGGACGGGCGTGGAGCAGGCCTGAAAATCTTGGCCCACCCGTGAACACCGAGAAGTGGGAATCTCAACCCTCTATTTCTACTGATGGAAAGACGCTCTATTTCTCTAGCAGTAGGCCAGGCGGCAAAGGCGGGGCAGACCTTTGGGTCACTCATCTTGCCCCAAATGGAGTTTGGACCGAGCCAAGAAATCTCGGGGATGTCATCAACACGGACGGTTATGAAGAAACGCCTTTCATTCACTCGGATGGGCGTACACTCTATTTCACTTCCAATGGGCATGTTGGGCTTGGAGGCAAGGATATTTACATGAGCCGACTGGACGATAATGGTGTATGGAGCGAACCGCTGAACCTGGGTTATCCTATTAATACTTGGAAGGATGAGATGGGCCTTTTTGTAGATGCAGCTGGGAAACTCGCCTATTTCGGTTCTGACCGCGATGGTGGCCAGGGGAATCTTGATATCTATTCTTTTGCATTGTATGAAGCTGCCCGTCCAATCCCTGTTACCTATGTGAAGGGAATCGTAAAAGACCGACCATCCAAGCATCCACTTGGGGCCAAGTTTGAGCTTATAGATCTGGCCACATCAAAAACAGTCATTGAGTCCAGCTCTGATAAGGTGACGGGTGACTTTCTGGTATGCCTTCCCGTGGATCGGGACTACGCCCTTAATGTATCCAAGGACGGGTATCTTTTCTACTCGGCCAATTTCTCCCTGAAAGACCGCACTGCCGATAGTAAGCCGTATATGATGAATGTTGAGCTGCAACCCATAGAGTTTGGGAAAACGGTCGTGTTGAAGAACATCTTTTTTGAAACCGCATCCTTTGACCTTAAACCTCAGTCCACCGCAGAGTTGGAGAAGCTGTTGGCGTTTATGAACGACAATCCCACGATAAACATTGAGATAGCTGGACATACGGACAATATTGGCAGTAGAGGAGATAATCAGATACTATCTCAGAACAGGGCCAAGGCAGTGTATGAGTATCTGGTGGGCAAGGGCGTAGCTGCGTCAAGGGCGGTATTTAAAGGATATGCCGATACGGTGCCTATCGATACGAACGATACACCCGAGGGACGCGCCAACAATAGAAGGACAGAATTCACGGTCAAGGCAAAGAATTGAAGACACTGATAAATAGTCTGTTCGGATGTGTGCTGATGTTGCCTTTGCTGTTATTCGGACAGCCGGCCATCAAACATTCCATCTATCTGATTGGCGATGCAGGTAAGGACACTCTTCCTGGGCCTGCCCTGCGTATGTTGGGCGATCAGTTGCGCAATGACCCTAACAGCACTGTCATGTTCTTGGGCGACAATGTATACCCGGCCGGGTTGGAGGGGAAGGATGGCGGCAAGAAGCTGCATGCCTCTGAAATGAAATTGCTTGCCCAACTTTCGCAAACTTCGGAGCACAAAGGAGAGGTTTTCTGGATGCCGGGAAACCATGATTGGAAGGCAGGTAAATGGCAGGGATTGAAGCTTGTGAAACTGGAGGCTGAATTCGTAGAGAAGTATTACCGCGAGAATGCTGATATACGCAATAAGGAGAAGGGCATATTCATGCCAAAGGATGGTTTTCCGGGGCCACATCACGCAACATTCGGTGAGGACGGACACCTTATAGCCATTGATATTCAATGGTGGTTGCAATCACAGTTCTTCCATAAGATACCCAAGTATGAGGGCATGACCAAACGGCAGATGGAACGTCAGTTTCTTGCGCGTCTGGACAGCGTACTCAAGGTGGCCACCCTAGGCAATGGACCAGTGCTTATCGCAGCCCATCATCCTATGTACTCCAACGGGCATCATGGAGCACCAAAGCAGCCATTCCGATTCATACTGAACTGGGTGCCGCCATTTCAACTCTTTGGGCTCATTGGACTAAATCGGGCCATGGTGCAGGACATACCTCAAATGCGTTACAAACGCATACGGAACAAGATTCTGGCTGTTATGAACCGCTATGAGGACGTGATCTATGTTTCGGGTCACGACCACAATCTTCAGTACTTCAAGAAGGGAGAGAACTATCATTTGGTTTCTGGTGCGGGCAGCAAGCGTTCATCTTTGTCTGGTGACCGTTATGAGGCCCGCTTCATGGACGATAGGAACTATGGTTTCATGCGGCTTGATATTCTTGACAACGGCAAGATGCAGTGTCATGTATTCGGGCATCTTACAGGCAAAGTGTTCCATAGTTTCTATTTGGAGTAACGGAACTATGCGCGGTTCAAAGCAATTTTTAGCGCGGTTATCATTGCAAGTTGTTGTGCTGATGGTGCTTACAATAAGTTCCATCTTCCTCACTCTGAACAGGCACAATAGAAATCATATCCAGACCTACCAAAGTGAAATATGGGCAGATAGGGCGGGCTACCATGTCTATTTGCCTGCGCTGTTCATTTATGGGTTCGATGCACGGGCTATGCCTGATAGCATAGATAAGAAAACAGGACATGGCTTTGTCAACACCAATGAAGGCAAAATAAGCACCAAGTACACTTGTGGGGTTGCAATGCTGCAAGCACCATTTTTCTTGGTTGCCCATATGATGGCATCCCAGCTTGGATACGCTGACGATGGTTTCTCACTCCCTTATCACAAAGCGATTGATATTGCTGCGGTATTCTATGGACTTCTGGGGTTGGTTATCCTATACAGGTATCTGCTTTTGGAATTTTCGATTGTGGTTTCATACCTGACTTGCACGCTTGTATTTGCCGGTACTGGAGTATTTTACTATATGTTCATTGATGCGGGTATGTCTCATATCTATTCCTTCGCATTAATGTCTGGATTGATGTACGTAACAAGAAGGTGTGCAAACGAGGGATATGACCGTCAGTCTATTATGATAAGTGCTGTGTTGGTAGCTCTGATTGTTCTGGTCAGACCGATCAATTTGCTTCTTGTTGCTGTGATAGTGCCCTTCATACATTGGCGTGTGCTGTGGTCAAACCATAGATATACACTTGTAGCATCAGCTATCATTGGAATTCTCATTGTAATTCCACAATTGCTTTATTGGCAGTACCAGACAGGAGAAGTGCTGACTTATAGTTATGGAAGCGAGGGGTTTTCAAATTGGAGAGGCCCTAAGATCCTTGAAATCTGGTTCGCACCTCATAACGGTCTGCTTACGTATGCACCGGTTTTTGGAATGTGTTTGGTCGGCATTGCATTAATGTTCCGAAAGCAGCCAACTCAGGCAATTGTTATTGCCTTGCATTTTGGGCTTGTTTCTTATGTATTCGCATCATGGTGGAGTTGGACATACGGTTGTGGTTTTGGAAGTAGACCTTATGTGGAATACATGGCGATAATGGCCATGCCCTTAGGTCATATGGTGCATTTCACTGTTCATAACAGATCCATCTATTTTCGGTCTGCATTGTTCATCCTTATGGCTATCATGATTCTATGGACACAAAAACTGATTTTCTCCTATGGTCACTGTTGGTTCTGGAATGACTGGGATTGGAGTGCCTTTGGCAAACTACTGTTCGGGCCTACCAAGTAAGTATGGTTCGATCGCGTAACGGTTAATGCGCAACACTTCATATCCACGTATATTTGGTCTGTTGATGGTCAACGTCTTAATCCGATTGAAATAATGAGGCGTATTCTGGTTTCAATTTTCCTCCTAGGCTTTCTTTCGCCCTGCGCGCTTGCGCAAATGCAATTCGTCAAAATCTATGGCGGAGGGTCTTATGACGTGGGCAAATCGGTAGTTCAAACAGATGATGACGGTTATGTGATCGCAGGCTCCACGGGAAGTTTTGATCTGGATAATGGTCAATTCATGCTAATTAGGACAGATGCATGGGGAAGCGAGCAATGGCGGAAGTACTATGGTGGTGATTTTTCGGATAACCTGGAAAGTATGGTGGCAACGGTTGATGGTGGCTATATCATGGCAGGGGTTAGTGAGACCTTGGGCGCCAGTTATCAGGTTTTATTGGTGAAGACTGATTTGCTTGGCGATACGATGTGGACCCGACACTATGGTGGACCAAGTTGGGATTACGGACACCAGATCATCACTATGAGCAGTGGTGGTTATGCCGTGGTGGGGCAGACCTACAGTTTTGGACAGGGACAAGGCGATGTTCTGATCTTAAGGCTTGATGAAGCAGGGGACGTATTATGGATGAAGACCTATGGAAGTCCAGCCCAAGAGGCCGGTCATTCGATTGATGAGACCATGGATGGAGGTCTGATCGTTGCAGGCTATACAGAAGGATTTGGCGGTGGGGGCAAAGATGCTTGGGTGCTTAGACTAGATGCTTTGGGAGATTCGCTTTGGACGAGGGCTTTTGGAGGTGAAGAAGATGATGTGGCCAATGCCATTGTAGCTACGTCAGATGGTGGATTTGCCTTTTCGGGAGGAAGAACAAGTAATGGGGTAGGAGGTTTTGATTTCAATGTCACAAAGATGAATGACCAGGGACTGGAGCTTTGGTCATTCTTATATGGAGGACCCTTGAAC
>JBFYQB010000265.1:0-6392 GCA_041302955.1 Flavobacteriales bacterium | reverse complement strand
GAGTGACGCTTGGTGATTGAACGGAATAATTACTTTTGCAGCCCATTTCTGAAAAAGCATTGCAATGAAAGACGGAATCCACCCATCGAACTACCGACTAGTCGTTTTCAAGGACATGTCAAACGATCATAACTTCATCACACGTTCTTGCGTGAACACCAAGGACACCATCACTTTGGAAGGCAAAGAGTATCCATTGGTGAAATTGGAGATCTCCAGCGCATCGCATCCATTCTACACTGGAAAGATGAAAATGGTGGACACAGCAGGTCGTCTGGACAAGTTCCGCACCCGTTTTGCAAACCACCGCTCTTCGCAGCGTACTGGCGAGGAATAATCCTTATCTGCATCCATATCAAGGCCTCGATCACCCATCATGGTGGTCGGGGCTTTGCTTTTTGGGATATTTGCAAGCATATGAACACTCACACTCTGCATCATGAATATCATTCTGTTTGATGGCCCGTTCAGGGAGCACCTGCTTCCATTGACATTCACCCGTCCCGTGTGCGATCTGCGCATCGGTATTCTCACCATCCGCGAGAAATGGGAGAAGGATCTCGGCCAGACCTCCAGTACGCTGACGGAAAAATATCTCTCCGAGAAATTCCCGCTCCATTCATCGGATGACAACCTGATGATCCATGGGGCCGTGTGTCCGACACCTGAACTGGTGGAGGCAGTACTCAACCTTAAACCAGGCCAGCAATTAGCAAAGGATGATGTTGTGGTGGCGGTGCGCAGCGCAACGGCCACTGTGGCGGACACGCTGCTTCGTCCGGACGCTATTCCTTTTGTTTTGGATACTGGGGATGTTTATGATGATGATGAGCCAACAATTGTGCGCCATCCATGGGACATCTTTGCGGAGAATAGATTTGAGCTCTTGGAGGATTTCGGGAAGCTGGTAGACAGACGTTTCAGTCAGCGCTTGTCCAAGACCAATACGGTGATCGGGCTTCCAGACGCTGTTTTCTTGGAGAAGGGCGCCAAAGTGGAGGCTTCTATACTGAATACCACTGCCGGACCCATCTACATTGGCAAGGATGCCGAGGTGATGGAAGGCAGCATCATACGTGGGCCGTTTGCCCTCTGCGAGCATTCTCAGGTGAAAATGGGCGCCAAGATCTATGGCGCTACGACCGTTGGCCCTCACTCCAAAGTGGGTGGCGAGGTGAACAACTCGGTCATCATGGGCTATTCGAACAAGGGGCATGACGGCTTTTTGGGCAATTCGGTAGTGGGCGAATGGTGCAACCTGGGTGCCGACACGAACAACTCGAACCTGAAGAACAACTATGACGAAGTGCGCGTGTGGAGCTACGTCACCAAGGGATTTGCCAAAACCGGCCTTCAATTCTGCGGACTCATCATGGGCGACCACAGCAAGTCGGGCATCAATACGATGTTCAATACTGGCACTGTGGTCGGAGTAAGTGCGAATGTATTCGGAGGTGGATTTCCGCGAACGTTCATCCCTTCGTTCAGTTGGGGCGGTGCATCGGGATTCATAGAATACCGCATCGAAAAGGCACTGGAGGCCGCTGCACGCGTTATGGAGCGCAGGGGCATTGCATTGGACAAAGTGGAAGAGGATATACTCCGGACGGTTTTTGACCTGACAAAGGGATACCGCTCCTGACCTTTTGGCCGAAGCCTATGACAGATGGGCAAGTGGCACGTTGGTTGCCATGCGCGTGCCACCCGTTTGCCAGGCACGGGAACCAAAGCCCGACTTATGATCATTCTAGCTTTACACGCATACAAATAGAAGATGAACGACCCTTTTGAAGAAATATTCTCTATGCCGCACATGGTCGATGATGAGTCTGAGTTCATTCCACTGCTTTCGCCAGAGGATGAGGAATCGATGAATGCGGAAGAGATACCGGATGTGCTTGGAATTCTGCCGCTCCGAAATACAGTGCTGTTTCCCGGGGTGGTCATTCCGATCACGGTGGGCCGCGACAAAAGCATCAAACTGATAAAGGAGGCTTATAAGAAATCGAAGATCATCGGTGTGCTGGCGCAGAAGGACGTGGGCATTGAAGACCCGACACCGACTGACATGAACAGCATCGGCACGGTGGCCCGCATCCTCAAAATGCTGCGTATGCCTGATGGCAACACTACCGTGATCATTCAGGGCAAGAAGCGTTTCGCCTTGCGCGAATTCGTGCAGACCGACCCGTATTTCAAGGCGACCATCACCCCATTTGATGAGGTGAAGCCTGCCAAAAAGACCAAGGAATTCACTGCACTGGTGAGCTCGCTGAAGGATCTGGCGTTGAACATCATCCGCCAGTCGCCCAACATTCCATCAGAGAGTGAGTTTGCCATCAAGAACATCGAGAGCCCTTCGTTCCTTATCAATTTCATCTCGTCCAACATGGATGCGGGAGTTGAGGAGAAGCAGAAGATGCTGGAAGTGGCCGATCTGGAGCAACGCGCCACGATGGTGCTGCAACACCTGACCAACAGCCTGCAGATGCTGGAGCTGAAGAACCAGATCCAAAGCAAGGTGAAGGTGGACATCGACAAGCAGCAGCGGGACTATTTCCTCAATCAGCAACTGAAGCAGATACAGGAGGAATTGGGCGGAAATGCCTTCGATCAGGAGATCGATGATATGCACCAGCGCGCGCAGAGCAAGAAATGGAACCAGCCCGTGGCCGACCATTTCCAGAAGGAGATAACCAAGTTGGAGCGCATGAATCCGAGCGCAGCCGAGTATTCTGTGCAGATGAACTATCTGGAAGTGATGCTCGACCTGCCTTGGAACGAGAAATCGAAAGACAACTTCAATCTGAAACATGCCCAGAAAGTGCTGGACAGCGACCACTTTGGGCTGAAGAAGGTGAAAGAGCGCATTCTGGAACACCTTGCAGTGCTGAAACTGAAAGGCGACATGAAAGCCCCTATCCTTTGCCTTGTAGGACCTCCGGGAGTGGGCAAGACCAGTTTGGGAAAATCGATCGCCACAGCCGTGGGCCGCGAGTATGTGCGGATGTCATTGGGCGGTGTGCGCGATGAATCGGAGATACGCGGCCACCGCAAGACCTATATCGGTGCCATGCCCGGCCGCATCCTGAAGAACATCACCAAGGCCAAGTTCTCGAATCCGGTGTTCGTGCTGGACGAGATAGACAAGGTGAGCCGCGACTCGCATGGCGACCCTTCATCGGCCTTGCTGGAAGTATTGGACCCCGAGCAGAACAACGCTTTCCACGACAACTTTCTGGAGTTGGACTACGACCTGAGCAATGTGATGTTCATCGCCACGGCCAACTCGCTGAGCACCATCCAACCGGCACTGCGCGACCGCTTGGAGATCATCGAGGTGAACGGATACACCGTAGAGGAGAAATTGGAGATAGCCAAGCGCCACCTGCTGCCCAAGCAGATCCTGGAGCACGGATTGAAAAAATCTGATGTGAAGATCAACAAGGTGGTGATGGAGAAGATCATCGATGAGTATACCCGCGAAAGTGGTGTGCGTGCGCTGGAGAAAGTGATCGCCAAGGTGGTGCGCAACCGCGCCATGTTCGTAGCGATGGAAGAACCCAAAGAGGCCACGATAACCTTGGACGATGTGGAGACCATACTCGGCCCGCCACGCATGCAGCGCGACCGCTATCAGGACAACGACACCGCAGGCGTGGTGACGGGACTGGCCTGGACCGCAGTGGGTGGCGATATCCTCTTTATCGAAACAAGTCTGAGCCGAGGCAAAGGCAAACTCACGCTGACCGGAAATCTGGGCGATGTGATGAAAGAATCGGCCACCATAGCACTGGAGTATCTGCGGGCGCATGCCGACAAGCTGGACCTGAAACCCGAGGTGTTCGACAATTGGAACCTCCACATTCACGTGCCGGAAGGCGCTACGCCAAAGGATGGCCCATCGGCAGGCATAACGATGTTCACCGCGTTGGCATCGGTCTACACGCAGCGCAAGGTGCGCAGCCACATGGCCATGACGGGCGAGATAACGCTGCGCGGAAAAGTGCTTCCCGTGGGCGGCATCAAGGAGAAGATATTGGCGGCCAAGCGCTCCAAGATCACCGACATCATCCTATGCGAGGACAACCGCAAGGACATCCTCGAGATAGAACCGGAATACCTGACCGGCCTCAACTTCCATTATGTGCGCACGATGGACGATGTGATAGCGCTCGCGCTGCTGAAAGAGCAAGTGAAGAACGCCATCAACATATCGGGGGACGTCAAAGCGTGATGGAGATCGTATTCGCCAGCAACAATGCCCATAAGGTGGAGGAAGTGCGGGCCAAGTTGCCGGCCTCGTTCAAGGTGCTGTCGCTGCGCGAGGTGATCGGGGATGTGGACATTCCGGAAACGGGCACCACCCTTGATGCGAATGCAGCCATCAAAGCGCGCTATCTGTATGAACGCACGGGCAAGAACTGCTTTGCTGACGATACCGGCCTGGAGATAACCGCCCTTGATGGCGAGCCCGGTGTCTATTCGGCACGCTACGCTGGCGAGGGTTGCTCGTTTGACGACAACATGGACAAGGTGCTGCGCAACATGGAAGGCAAGGCCGACCGCTCGGCACGGTTCCGCACGGTGATCTGCCTTATCCTTGATGGCAAGGAGCATTATTTCGCAGGCGAGGTGAAAGGCCAGATGCTGGAGCAGCGTGTGGGCGAAAAGGGCTTTGGCTACGACCCCATCTTCCGGCCCGATGGCCATGCGGAGACCTTTGCGCAGATGAGCATGGAGCAGAAGAACACCATCAGTCATCGCGGCAAGGCAGTGGCACAACTGGTAGAGTTTCTGAGCACCAAGGGGTGATGATCATCCCAACGGACCCGCACCCGTTTGTTTGCCGAAATCTTTACTTTGGCGCCCTATGCAGATCCTATTCTTAGACACCGTACACGCCTATCTCGAATCACACCTTGGCCGTATGGGCCACACCTGCACAGATGGCAGCACATGGAGCCGCGAAGAGGTGCTGCGCCAAGTGGGCGCTTTTGACGGCATCGTTATCCGCAGCCGCATCAAGATAGACCGTCCACTGCTGGATGCAGGCACCAAGCTCCGGTTCATAGCCCGCGCAGGTGCAGGCATGGAGAACATCGATGAGCCCTATGCCAAGCAACTGGGCATACGCTGCATCAATGCGCCAGAGGGCAATCGCGATGCGGTGGGCGAACACGCCATCGGCATGCTGCTCACCCTGTTCAACCGTATCAACCTTGCCGACCGCGAAGTGCGCACCGGACTCTGGCTGCGCGAGGAGAACCGCGGGGTGGAACTGCTGGGCCGCACTGTGGGCATCATAGGCTATGGCAACACCGGAAGGGCATTTGCCAAGCGGTTGGCCAACTTCGGGGTGCTCATCTATGGATATGACAAACTGAAGAAGAACTACTCTGACGATTACGTGATAGAGACCGGCATGGGCAGCATCTTTGAAGAGGCCGATGTGGTATCGCTGCATGTGCCGCTGACCGAAGAGACCTACCATATGGTGAACGATGAGTTCTTCCAGCGGCTGCACAATCCCATCTATCTCATCAATACCTCACGCGGACAAGTGGTGGACACCGCAGCCCTGGTGCGCGCCCTGGAAAGCGGCAAGGTGCTGGGCGCATGCCTCGATGTGCTGGAATATGAAGGCTCATCCTTCGAGCATCTGCTGGAAGATGAAACGCCCGAACCGTTGCAGTATCTGCTGGACAGCCCCAAGGTGATCCTGACGCCCCACATTGCCGGATGGACCCACGAGAGCCACATGAAACTGTCGCAGGTGCTGGCCGAGAAGATCCAGATCACCTTTCCGGAAGGGTAAGGCAGGCTGCGGCCCCGTGGTGATGCGGCCTATCCCCTGCCCTGCACCAGCAGCATGATGGCCCCATAGCCCATCCAGAGGCCCAAGGCCACTATCAGCCCACCGAACACCTTGACCACGATGGCCAGCGTTTCGGGACGGAAGTTGTGGTGAAAGCGCCTCATCAGCAGGAGCATCACCCCGAACCACGCGAAGATGCCAACGCCCACCATGGCCGAAAAGGCAAGCGTGCCATACAGCCCAAGGCCGCCCAGCAGCGAGAAGACCACCGTGGCCACAGCCGTCCAGGTGATGATGAGCACTGGATTGATGGCCGAAATGGAAAACCCCGATAGGAAACTTGCCGCCCAGTTGCCCGCAGTGGCACCCGTGCTGGCATCGGCAGCGGGCCTCTTGGGCCTGGAGAAGATGAAGACCGAGCCCAATACCAGCATCAGCAGGGCGCCCAGCAGTTTGGCCGTAGGTTCCACCCAGGTGTAGCGGGCAAAGAGAAAGTCGAAGCCCAAGAAGGCCAGCCCGCAATAGATGGCCTCGGGTATGGCGGCACCAAGGGCGATGGCCGCGCCTTGGGCAT
>JBFYQB010000264.1:0-2725 GCA_041302955.1 Flavobacteriales bacterium | reverse complement strand
GTGAATGGGATTCCGTTGAATGATTCCGAGTCCCATGGTGTGTTCTGGGTCAACATGCCCGATTTTGCTTCGAGTGTAGATAACATTCAGGTGCAGCGTGGCGTGGGCACTTCGGGTAACGGTGCTGCCGCATTTGGAGCAAGCATCAACATGCAAACTAACACGTTGCACGAGAAACCTTACGCCACAGTGGTCAACGGTTATGGTTCGTTCAACACTTGGCGGCACTCAATCGCAGCGGGCACGGGATTGATAGCAAACAGATTCTCCTTGGACGTCCGTCTTTCCAAGATTTCAACGGATGGCTATCTCGATAGGGCCTTTTCCGATCTGAAGTCCTTCTATGTCAGTGCTGCATATCATGGAAAGAAGAGCCTTTTGCGTGTGAACGTTTTTTCTGGTTTGGAAAAGACCTATCAAGCTTGGAATGGCACACCCGAAAGTCGCATCACAGGTGATGTGGACGCTATGAATGCCTATGTTGCCCGAAACTATCTGAGTGCTTCGGATTCGGCCAATCTGCTGAACAGCGGCAGGACTTACAATAGCTACACCTACGACAACGAGACCGACAACTATCAGCAGGATCATTACCAGTTGATATTCTCCCATCAGTTCAATGCCAAGTGGGATCTCAATCTGGCAGGGCATTACACCCGTGGCCGTGGATATTACGAGCAATTCAAGCCTCAAGACCACCTCGCAGATTATGGCATTGATGATGTGATCATCGGCAGTGACACCATCACCTCGTCTGACATCATTCGCAGGCGTTGGCTCGACAATCATTTCTATGGTGCCACCTTCGCTCTCAACTACAGTTCTGGCAAACGATTCTCAGCCACACTTGGCGGAGCTTGGAACCAATATGCTGGAGTGCATTTCGGTGAGGTTGTCTGGGCGCAATTCGCAGGCAATGCCACTATCCGCGACCGCTATTACGAGGATGATGCGGTGAAAAACGATTTGAACATCTATGCCAAGGCCACCTATTTCGTGCATCCTAAGGTGAGCCTATTTGCAGACCTGCAATACCGCAGGATAGACTACACCTTCGATGGGCCATTTGTCCAAGCGGATGATGACATCATAGTTGAGCAACAAACGGTGAATTGGAATTTTTTCAACCCCAAATTGGGTGTAAATTATGAGATTACTGGGAATGATCGCGTTTATGCCTCATTTGCGGTGGGCAACCGCGAGCCTGCGCGCAACGACCTGAACGAGAGCACTCAATTGACACGCCCACAGCACGAATCGTTGTACAACACGGAGATCGGTTATCAACGGCAAACGGCCAAATATCGTTTGGGAGCTACAATCTATTGGATGAATTATTCCGACCAACTGGTGCTGTCTGGCAAGATCAACGATGTCGGGGCTTACACCCGTATCAATGTTGGTCAGAGTGACCGCTATGGCATTGAGTTGAGCGGAGGCTGGAACATCGTGAAGAGGCTATCTTGGAATGTGTCAGCGTCTTTCAGTCAGAATAAGATCCGTGATTTCGAGGAATCGATTGATGATTATGACAATGGTGGACAGGTAAAGGTTCAGCATGGGACTACCGACATCGCATTCTCACCGAATATTGTGCTTGGCAGCCAATTGACCTACAATCCGATAGGTCAATTGCGCGTGGCACTTATCACCAAGTATGTGGGTGAACAGTATCTCGACAATACCTCAAACGCTGACAGGATGCTTGATGCGTGGGTTGTGAACAATATCCAATTGAGCTATTCGTTCAAATGGAAATTCTTCAAGGAGCTGGGAATCGCTGTTCAGTTGAACAATATCACCAATGAACTGTATGAGGCCAACGGCTACACGTTCTCATATATCGCAGGTGGAGAGACTGTAACGGAAAATTTCTATTACCCGCAGGCGGGGTTCAATTTCATGACCATGCTGACGGTCAAATTCTGATAGCGGCTAAAGTTGCTCGGTATCAGATCAACTTCTTCTTGAAGTAGAAGGTGTTCATTAATACTCCGTTCTGCATCAATTCAGTAGAATTTTCCAAGGTATATCCGTTGCTTAGGAAATTGGAGATGGTCTTCTTCAAGGCCATTTCACTGTTCACTTTCGGGATATCGCTCATTTCCACTTGAGAAATCTTGCCCAATCCTTTGGAAACGAAGACGGCCGGCTTGATGTTGAACTTCTCGTTCACGGGTTTCACAACGCGGACAATGGCCAAGCTATCGTTCTTAACGTTCGTTGGGCCGCCACTCCAAGAGCCGAGTAATGTTGTCGAGACGAACATCGCAGTAAGCACCAAGGGACGTGAAACATGCTTTCTCATGGCTGATGGTTTTGAAAACGACCGAAAGGTAAGTGCTGCAACGATTCGAAATCAACCTCACTTACAGTTGCAACCCTTGTCCATGTGAACTTTTACATTCGGAAGCAATTCGCGAATCTCTTCCTTTTGGTCATCTGACATCACGATGACCCGCAGATCTACTTCTTTCAGGTTGGGCATATCCCTCATAGATTGCGGGAGATCACTGATGTTATTGCTCCACATATCAAGTAGATAGAGGTTTTTCAATACCGAAATTTCTTTGGGTATTGAAGTGAGGTCGTTGCGGTTCAGAATCAGTTCTTGCAGACTCTCCATCTGACCGATTTCCTTTGGGATAGATTCCAATTTGTTCCTATCAACAATCAACCTTTTAACATTCTTTAACTGCCCAATGGAAGCAGGAAGGGCCTTCAA
>JBFYQB010000263.1:0-3775 GCA_041302955.1 Flavobacteriales bacterium | reverse complement strand
AAGACGCCAAAAAAGCATTTGAAAAGGAAGCTGAACTTCAGCCGTTCTTGGAATGCATCGACAAATTCAAATGGACGGATGCCAAGAAGATTCGGGAGTGTTTGGTGAAATTGGATTGAACCAATTTCAAGCTCCTATGATCAGTTTGAAGAGGAACAATCCTAGACCCGCAAAGCCCATTACTGCCAGAATGAATGTCCGCCAGAACGGATAACCCTTGTGATGATGGTATGCGGCAGATAAATATGCCAATACCAGTACTATCAGAACAAATATGAACCATTCATGCGCTATCATGGCGCAAAGATGTGTTGACTTTCCGAAACAGAAACCCAGCGGATTGAATCATCCTCGCCATCAATGGGCATAGCAACGTTCAACGCCTACCTTTGCATCATGCGCATCATCTTGCTCATTTTACTGGTTAAGATAATAGCATGCTCACACTTGCTAGCACAAAAGAACGTGCTGACAGCAGGCATACAATTTCAACCCATTTTCCCTGTATCCTTCCTCAATACTGCCGATCAGGAAGTACAGAATAGCTCAGGTGCGATCACCACTTTGGTGTCGCCTACATTCAGCTACTCGGCAGGAATGGTGGTTCGATGGGGCTTCCACAAACGACTGTCACTTGAAACAGGTCTCAATTTCGTTCAACGTAATTATGATCTGAGCCTAAGGACAGATACATTCACTGGAAAGTCCGATTTCAGCATCATTGGTTATGAACACCCCATTAAACTTCTTGTCTTTGTTCAGCTTTCTGAGCGTTTTCATATGAATGCAGCTGCGGGTCTTCAGCTCACTTTCTTCCCCTCAGACATATTCACATCAGACACTTATTTCCGTCACTCTTCCTTGCGGCTTGGTTTTGAAAATTTTCTTCACGGTGGCGGCATCACCAACCTCGGATTTGAATATCGAACCAAAAAAGCAGGGTTCTTCTATTTGGGTGCAACTTATCATGTAATGTTCGGAGATATTTACCGAAGTAAATTCCAATATGTCAGCGATGATATTGACAGCGAAGTAATGCCTATCTGGCTCAATGGTAGCTATTTGACCTTTGACATTCGCTATTTCTTTCATTCTCAGCCGTTGGAAAAGAAAGAGCGAACAAAACGTAAATCCAGAAAGGAGCGCTTAAAGGAAGCGGAAACAGAAGAGTGAATCTATTGGCTCATCAACCAAAGTTTCAAAACTTGCATAAATGATGACCTATGCCTTTTTGTGCATAGACCTACCTTTGCAATTTCAGATTTATCACTAAAGTTAAATAAATGAGAAAGTCACTACTTGCCACAGTAATGCTTGGCACATGGGCACTATCCGCACTTGGCCAAAATGTTTACACGGAGAACTTCGATGGCTGTTCCTTACCTTCGGGATGGACAAATACCGCAGTTACAGGGACCAATGCATGGGTATTCGGTGCAGCATCGCCTAATGATGGTGGCAGTATTGACGGCACGTGCTTCGCTTACATCGATGACGATGTTTTAGGAAGCGGTGCTGCGGCATTGCAGGCAGACCTCATTTCACCTGTGATCGATCTTTCGGCCTACGGGAATGCCGAGTTCCGATTTGACTATATTTTCGAGGATATTGGCGGTTCGTTCATGACTGTTTCATTTTGGAATGGCACTTCATGGGATATAGTTTGGACAGAAAATTCCGACCCAGGATGTTTTGGGTTTTATCCTTCCTGTTCACCAAGACAGGCCTCCATTTCATTGGCGGGCTACTTGAACGCTGATTTTAAGGCCAAAATAACCTACAATGACAATGCATCATGGGCATGGTGGGCATCAGTAGACAACGTTTCAATTTATCTTCCTCCAACGGATGATGCTGTACTAGCGGGATTTTCATCTCCGGCAACTGGCTGTGGCCTGACAAGTGCTGAGAACATTTCGCTTTACGTATTCAACAATGGTCAAAATGACATCACAACTTTTACAGGTGGATATGCAATAGATGGTGCCACTTGGGTCACGGAAATTTTCACGGTTAATATTCTACCAGGTGATTCTGGAATTGTGAGTTTCTCAACAGCTGCAGACCTCGGTACCGAGGGCACATATGACCTAGAAGCGTACATTGGAATGACTGGTGATCTTGACCAGAACAACGATACTGCATCTATCTCAATAACGAACATTCCAGTATTGGGGTCTTCACTACCATACTTTCAGGATTTTGAGAGCGGTGATGGTGGTTGGACATCTGGCGGTGCAAACAGTTCATGGGCAATTGGACAGCCTTCTGGAACCTTTATAGATGCTGCGTTTTCAGGCATAAATGCATGGGTGACCAACCTTGCAGGAACATACAACGATGGCGAAAATTCCTTCATAGAATCTCCATGCATGGATTTCTCATCTCTTGTGGTTCCGCCTGTTCTACGATTCAAGCAGATTTTCACAACCGAACAATGCTGTGACGAAGGTTGGGTGGATATTTCTATTGATGCCGGTGCTACTTGGACCCGTCTTGGTCAAACTGGCGAACCCAACAACTGGTACAATTATGCGTTTGACAATTATTGGAACGGCACGTCTGGTAATGCAACTGAATGGCGCACTGCAATTCATTTGCTTGATGGTGCGCAAGGAGAATCCTCTGTCAAGATTCGTTTCTTTTTCAGCTCAGATGGCTCTGTTGTAGACGAAGGCTTTGGCATTGATGATATCGAGATCTTTGAACAACCTTCAGTCAATGCTGGAATTGTTGAGGTTATTTCACCTTTAACGGGTTGCGGACTTGGCCAGTCTGACGTTTCAGTGGTGATTGAAAATTTCGGTGATGCCGATCTAACTGGATTCGACATTGTTTATGATGCTGGCAACGGTACAGTTACAGAAGTGTACACTGGAACTTTATTGGGAGGCACAACAGACACCTTCACTTTTGCAACACTGCTTGATCTGTCCATACCCGCAACCTACACTATTCAAACATGGACCGTAGTTGCAAACGATGGCGATACATTCAACGATTCACTTTCGGTTTCAGTGACCAATAGCCCAGTTGTTGCTGGCCTCCCCTATTTTGAGGATTTTGAAACTGGTCAAGGAGGTTGGTATTCGGGCATCGAAACAGGAGCATTTGATTCTTGGCAGTGGGGTGAACCAACTGGAACCTTCATCGATACTGCAAACTCAGGTGTAAATGCATGGGTCACGAATCTTACTGGCACCTATGCGGATCTTGAGAACAGTTATGTGGTTTCCCCTTGCTTCGATTTCAGCTCATTGACCCTTGACCCAATTTTGAGTTTTGCCCACATCTTCAACACAGAAAGCTGCTGTGATGAAGGATGGGTTGACATGTCGTTTGATGGTGGCTTAACTTGGCAGAAGGTAGGCGCATTTGGTGAGGGTGAGAACTGGTACACCAACGAGTTTGGCAATTACTGGAATGGCGATTCAGACCAACCCGGTGTATGGCGCAATGCCAGCCACATACTGGATAGTGCCGCAGGTGAGTCCTCAGTGCGAATCCGTTTTTTCTTCAGTTCAGACGGATCTTTGGTCTATGAAGGATTTGGCGTGGATGACGTTAGTATAACAGAGCAAGCAGCCATCAACGGAGCAACCATAGCTATCACATCACCTATCTCAGGATGTGGGCTTACATCAACAGAATCGGTAGTTGTCAGCGTTGCAAACGTTGGATCCGAAGTAATTGACCCGGTTTCCATAAGTTATCAAGTGAATGGAGGTAATGTGGTGACAGAAGAATTCACTACTTCACTCACTTCATTCGACAC
>JBFYQB010000262.1:0-5336 GCA_041302955.1 Flavobacteriales bacterium | reverse complement strand
TTTCTATATTGATGCCATCTCCGACTACATTCAGGAGCATGCGCTGACCGAGGACGAACGCAGTTTTAACCAGTCGATACTTTATGGATTGGACAGCGAGGTGGGTTCAATCGTTTCGGAGGCAAAGCGGTTTCCGATGATGGCGCCACGGCAGTTGGTGATAGTGAAAGAGGCGCAGAAGCTCAAGAACATCGTGCCGAATGACGAGGCCGAGGATAAGAAGGACAAGAACAAGCCCGAGAAGAAAGGCGATCTGCTGGCCTACGCAGAGAATCCTCAGGCTACAACGGTGCTGGTCATCTGCCATAAATACAAGAAGCTCGACACACGGAAAAAGAAGGCCAAAGATCTGTTGACGGCCATCGAGAAATCAGGTGGTGTGGTGTTCACTTCCGAGAAGATCCGCGATTACAAGGTTGCTGAGTGGATCCAGGGCATTGTGATGCAGCAAGGCTATCAGATTGACCCGCGCACCGCTGGCATCTTGGCTGAATATCTTGGCAACGACCTCAGCAAGATCACCAACGAGCTGAGCAAGCTTTACATCGGCATTGAGAAAGGAGCGAAGTTGACGCCCGAACTCATTGAGAAGAACATTGGCATCAGCAAGGATTTCAATGTGTTCGAATTGCAGAACGCACTGACGGAGCGCAATGTGGACAAGGCCAATCGCATCGTGATCCATTTTGCCAACAATCCGAAAGAACACCCGATTCAGATGCTGCTGCCGGTGCTGCACGGGTTCTTTTTTAAAGTGGCGTTGTTGCATTACATCCCACGCAGCAAGGACAAGCCTGACCCCGTGAAACTGCTGGGCATCAATCCCTTCTTCCTAAAAGACTATCAGAAGGCGGCCACGGTCTATAATGCTCAGAAGGTGCAGGAGATAATGACCTATCTGCGCGATGCTGACATCCAAAGCAAAGGCGTGGACAACCCCAGCACAGGTCATGGCGACATTATGAAGGAGCTGATCTTTAAGATCATGCATTGAAACCCCTCTAAGGTTTATTCAGTTAATTATGCGAAGCATTTTCTTTTTTGTCAAGTTACACTGCGTTCACATATATTGACAAATTCGTCTAGTGCACTTTATGCACTTTCACTATACTTGCGCCCCGCATGACACTCCTAAGATATTCTATTGCGCTTGTGGTCACTTGGGCCATCTTCACTATTGGTGGGGCTGTTTGGCACGAGGTCTTATTCGCTGACCTTTATAATGAATGGGTGTTCGGTATTGAACGACTTGAAATGCCCGTAATCTATTTCGTAATAACGCATCTGATGCGTGCCATGGTTTTCGTCTATGTCTACTACATGCTTTACAAGGGGGGGAGCCCGCTTGTAAAGGGGTTGAAATTCGGATTTTTGATGGGCATGCTTACTGGACTCACCGTGACCGGATACTATGGGGATTTCAACATCAGTTCACCAGGATGGGCCTTACTTGAATTTGCATATAATATTGTGCGTGCTCTTTTGGCAGGCGTGGCCATTGGCCTCATCGTGGGAGAAAAGAATGCGAAGCCTGTAGATGCTTGATTTCTTCTTTCCGGTTTTTGTCGTGACTTTCGGTTTCCTGGCCAGTTATCTTTGCGGCCTTAACAACTTAGATGAACACCACAAAATCTGCTGCTCTTTTTGAAGAAGCCAAAACCTATTTCCCTGGAGGAGTAAATTCTCCGGTGCGTGCATTTGGTTCTGTAGGTGGCACTCCACGATTTATTGTGAAAGGAAAGGGCAGTCATGTTTGGGATGCCGATGGTAACGAGTATGTGGATTTGTGTGCCTCTTGGGGACCTCTTATTTTGGGGCATGCACATCCCGAAGTGACCAAAGCCATTCATGATACAGTGGACAATGGAACTTCCTTTGGAGCACCGACCATTCAGGAGAACATTCTCGCAAAACTCATAATCGACAATCATAGTTGCATTGAGCGTATCCGGTTTGTTAGTTCTGGTACTGAGGCGGTAATGAGCGCGATACGCGTAGCACGTGGGTACACTGGTCGTAACAAAGTGATCAAGTTCGAAGGTTGTTTTCATGGGCATGTCGATTCTATGCTAGTGAAAGCAGGAAGCGGTCTGGTAACTTTCGGTAATTCATCATCTGCTGGGGTTCCCGAGAGTTTTGTGAACGAGACCATTGTATTGCCGCTTAATGATTCAACGGCGGTGAGGTCTGCTTTCGAACAGTTCAAGGATCAGATCGCTGCTATAATCATTGAGCCTATTCCTGCCAATAACGGTCTGTTATTGCAAAGTGGAGAGTTTCTGCGTCTATTGCGTGAAGAATGTTCCAATCATGGTACGTTATTGATTTTTGATGAGGTGATCAGTGGATTTAGAGTCGGTTTTGAAGGTGCGGCAGGTCTGTACGGTATCAGACCTGATATCATCACATTTGGCAAGATCATAGGTGGCGGAATGCCAGTTGGTGCCTATGGCGCGAGCGCAGATATCATGAGTTGTGTATCTCCATTGGGTGCTGTATATCAGGCCGGTACTCTTTCTGGCAATCCCGTTGCGATGGCCGCAGGAGCCGCACAATTGAAGGTCTGTCTGGAAAAAGGATTCTATGAACGTTTGGAGAAACGTACCAGGCATGTGGTAGCTGAGGTTCTTTCACATTGTGAAGAACATGGTCATCGTGTAAAGATGTTCTCTGTTGGTTCAATCTTCTGGCTTGCATTCAGTAATCGTCCCAGCATACGTGCAGCAGCAGAGATAGACCCGGAAAGCATGAAGCTATTCCGCACATTCTATCACGCCTTATTGAATGAAGGAATCTATATAGGGCCAAGCGGATATGAGGTGGGCTTTATAAGTTCAGTTCACAGCGATGCCGACCTTGAGCATATCATCCAAGGCATATGCAACGCCTTGGATACCGCCTTGGCCTAATGCCATTTGAATCACGGAATATTGTGTTGATCGGTGCTGGTAATGTGGCGCACCAATTGGGGCGCGCATTGAAGCGTTCTGAGAACAGACTTCTAATGGTCATTGATCGAACGGAAGAGAAAGCGGAGCGATTAGCCTTTGAACTTGGATGCCGGTATAGCATTGATTTCTCGGCTATTCCTGAAGAGACGGATATTATCATTGTTGCGGTCAAGGACGATGCCATTCCTGCTGTTGCTCAGCAATTGCTTTGCCCGGGTAAGATCGTGGCTCATACGTCCGGTTCAGTTCCCATGGAGGCATTGGGCGATTGTTCGGATCGTCTTGGGGTGTTCTATCCATTACAGACATTACATAAGGATGTACCAGTGGAAATGAGCCAAGTACCGTTTTGCATTGAAGGCAATTCCAATTGGAACGAAGGCATGCTCATGGAACTGGCCCGTTCAATTTCTGCCAATGTGCAGGTAGTTGATTCTGCTCAGCGCAAGGTGGTACATCTTGCCGCGGTGTTTGCCTGCAATTTCAGTAATCACTGCTATGCTTTGGCGGACCATATCCTTAATAGGGCTGATGTTCCGTTGGACATCCTTAAACCGTTGATCATGAAAACGGCCGAGAATATTCTGACAACTCGTCCAATTGATATACAGACTGGACCTGCCAGTCGCGAAGATTTTAAAATCATGGCGGAGCACGTTGATCTATTGAGTCGGATTGCCCCCGATTTTGTGTCCATTTATGAAGTAATGAGCAAAAGCATTCAAACAAACAAATAGGCGTGAGAATTGCCTTTGACCATTACATCAACACTATGAATTTCAAACAACGCCTTACCCATGTCAAGGCTCTCGTATTCGATATGGACGGGGTATTTACCGATGGTGCCATACTCCTTATGGACAATGGCGAAAGCGGCCGATTCATGAACACACGGGATGGTCATGCCATTCAGCAAGCAGTGAAGAATGGACTGATCGTTGCTATAATCACTGGAGGACATAGTGAGAGTATTCGCCAGCGGTTCAGGCTATTTGGTGTCACGGATGTCTATTTACGGTCCAATGATAAGGCCGATTCCCTCGAAGATCTGCTTGCTGCCTACAGTTTGGATGCAGCTCACGTGCTTTATATGGGCGATGATTTCCCAGATCTTCCGGTCCTTATGCGCGTTGGTGTGCCCACATGTCCAGCAGACGCAAGCCGCGATGTATTGGACAATTGCGTCTATGTATCGCCCTTCAAAGGAGGCGAAGGCTGTGTTCGTGATGTGATAGAGCAGACGCTACGCGTACAAGGCAAATGGATTTGATTTCGAAGTTCATTTTGCAGGAACAGAATTCGGAGACGATTTTAGAATAAACACATTAGATACCAATAAACATGAGCATTACTCTTGTTATCATTATTGTTACGGCATTGGTTTCTATTGCAGCTATGCAGAATATGGAGCTAATGGCTAAGTTGCAGTTCAATGCCTATCTGGTAAAGCATAGCAATCAATGGTATCGTGCGTTGACGCATGCTCTGGTACATGCAGGTTGGTTGCACCTGCTTGTCAATATGTGGGTGCTTTGGAACTTTGGGCCCATAGTGGAGCAATTCTTTGATTCCTATCGGGGCGAGTGGGGAAAAGTGATGTACGTTGCCCTGTATGTGGGAGGAGTGCTCTTTGCCACCCTGCCCGCAGTGCAGAAGCATCAGAACAACTTTAATTATAACGCTGTAGGTGCAAGTGGGGCGGTAAGTGCAATCCTTTTCTCTTCCATTTATTTTCTGCCAACCATGGGTATTTATGTGATGTTCATACCTGTCGCGATACCTGCGTTCATCATTGGCCCACTATATCTTGCCTACGAATGGTATCAGCACAAGAACAGCACCGACAATGTTGCCCATGACGCACATTTCTGGGGTGCAGCATTCGGTTTTGCATTCACGGTGCTACTCATTCCTCAGCAATTCGGAATGTTCGTGAAGGAGATTCGGTTCGCTATCGGAATCTGATCAACCAGTATGTTTGATGTGATCAGTTCACCACCCGGGGAATCATTCCTCGTAGCCCCATGTCAACAACATACTCGCCTTTAAGAGGCTCATATAGCCCATTGGGAGTAAGGTCTCTCCACTCGAAACTTTTGTTGATGGAAAGTGAGACTTCTACGATGATGTCCTCGGTCTCATTGCCTGTAATAACAAGTGCTTCTGGGAATTCTCCGGTTACTACACAGCTTCCATTGGGAATTGGAGATGTGTTAAACAAAGGATTAGGTACAGTGGTGACCGGTGCGGTGCCGGTCTGCACGCTCGAATAGCCGTAGTAAATTCCCTCAAAGCCCCAATAGCCTTGATTCACATTGCCATTCACCACTTCATTGTGATTTTTGATGTTATAGTTGCTCAGATAGGTGCGGAAACCAACAAATG
>JBFYQB010000261.1:0-3791 GCA_041302955.1 Flavobacteriales bacterium | reverse complement strand
GATGTATGAATATGACAAGGACAACATCCTCAGTTTTCAGACCAATGGCACACTGACCACCGATGAAGGAGCTTCCAAGGAATTTCCATCCGACCCTCAGACAAAGTCAGGCAGTTGGTTGCTTTCGGCCGATGAGCAAGAGCTTACGGTATGGACCAGCGAGGATACGATCGTCTATGGCCTGGTAGCAGTGAGTGAGGCAGCCATGACGCTAACCTACAGCCAGCGCGACACGGCCACGCAGATCAACTATACCCTCACGGCCGGGTTTGTCAAGTTGTGAAAGCTGCAGCAGACAGCACCTTTTGCTTCCGTACTATTGCCCAAGCAATACATGTAGGATAAATGGAAGCAGTAGCATTTATAAAGGAGGTGGTCACGCGGTTCGGTGGCCGATATTTTGGTAGCCAGCAGGAGAAGGAGGCACAGCTTTATACAAAAGATGTATTGGAGCAGTATGGCGCCACTACCACGCTTATGCCGTTCGATTCGGCCTTGGAGGCACATTTCCAGTCACTCAAGTTATTCTGTGCGGTCTATGCCGTGTCGTTGGTGGTATTTCCCTTCCATGGCGTGGCGGCTGCCATCATTGCGGTCGTCAACACCGTGCTCTTTCTTGGGCATTTCGTCACGTATCGCCATTGGCTCGACTTTCTTTTTCCCAACAAGACGTCCTACAATGTCATAGGCGATATCGAGCCCACGGGCACGGCAACGCGCACCCTCATATTTGCAGGCCACATCGACAGTGTGAAGGAGTTCAAATGGTGGTATCGATTGAAACAGACAGGCGCTGTGCTATCTGTCATTGCCGGTATTCTTTTTCCGTTGCTCTCCGTGTTCATGGTAGTTGCCGCCATCTTTGGTGGTGATTGGACGCAGTATGGTTGGTGGTTCTTTGTGGTCACATCGCCCATCCTTGTCGTGTATTTTGACATGCATGGCACCAAGGTGGTGGATGGTGCAATGGATAACCTGACAGGCGTTGCCATGGCTGTTGAAATGGCCAAAGTATGCGCTGCCGACCGCCCGAAGAACACGCGTATCCGTGTGATAAGCTTTGGAGCTGAGGAGGCTGGTCTGCGAGGTGCATGGGCCTATGCCAAGGCCAACAAGGAGCAACTCTTGAGGGAGAATGCCTTGCTTGTCAATCTCGATAGCATCAAGGACGTAGAGTATCTGTCCATCGGCACCCGCGAGACCAATACCCTTGTCAACTTCGACAAAGAGCATATCGCGCAGATGGAACAGTCATTCCAAGCCATGCAGGTGCCCGTATTGAAGATACCATTCGACATAGGGGCATCCGATGCCTCTGCATTCCGCATGCAGGGACTGCCTGCCTTATGCATTATTGGCATGCGCACCGATTCGCTCGACCCGTGCTACCATACCCGCTTGGACAACCTTGCGAATCTGGATGGCACAGCCATGGAAAAGCTCAAAGGTGTGCTCACCCACTTTGTGAAAGCATACGACAGTGAGGGAAATGTTCAGCAGGCCTTGCAGAAAGAGCGGAACGTACTGCATCACTGAACTGTGAAGAATGAACAGCCGAACAGAGAATCCATGAAAGCCGCGATCTATTCTCAATATGGCCCACCTGAGGTGGTGAGCATTGCCGAAGTGCCGAAGCCTGTGCCCGCGGCCAATGAGGTGCTTATCCATGTGCGTGCTACCACGGTCAACCGCACGGATTGCGGCTTTCGGAGTGCGGAGTATTTCATTGTGCGTTTCTTCAGCGGATTGCTCCGGCCCAAGAACCCTATTCTGGGATGTGAGTTTGCGGGTGAGGTAGTGGGTCTTGGCAAAGAGGTGGTCAATTATAGTGTTGGTGACCGAGTGTTCGGCTACAACGATGTTCGGTTCGGAAGTCATGCCGAATACACCATCATGCCGCAAGATGGGCCTATGGCTATCATCCCAACGCAGCTGTCCTATGCAGAGGCGGCTGCAATGACCGAAGGTGTTCACTATGCCCTGTGCGACCTCCGTGCGGCCAAAGTAGGCAAGGGCACACGGATACTTATCAACGGGGCCACTGGAGCTATCGGTTCGGCAGCTGTACAATTGTCCAAGTACCTTGGGGCGCACATAACGGCTGTCTGCCACACGGAGCAAGTAAATACGGTCGCAGCGTTAGGTGCCGATGTTGTCATTGACCGCATGGCGCAGGATTTTACCAAGCTGAACGAGCAATTTGATGTGGTGTTCGATGCCGTTGGCAAAAGCTCTTTTGGTCAATGCAAACCCTTGCTGGCAGCACAAGGCATTTACATGAGCACCGAATTGGGCCCGAATTGGGAGAATCCTTTCTTGGCCATCATTACTCCGCTGTTGGGGGGCAAACGGGTGTTGTTTCCTTTGCCTACGATCAGTAAAGAGGATGTGCAGTTGTTCGCTACCCTTGCCGAACAGGGCAGCTTCAAACCTTTGATAGACAGGCATTATGCCTTGGATGCCATTGTTGATGCTTACACCTTTGTGGAAACCGGGCAGAAGATCGGCAATGTGGTCATCATGATTCCTTGACCTCAGCAATCCGCAGTAGTATCATTTTACCACAAGATGTTTGAATACGAAAGCCCAGATATCTGTGCTTTCCTCTATCTGCATGCTAAGTGGTTTGCCAGCTCCATGTCCAGCTTTCTTGTCGATGCGGATAAGTACTGGGTCGCTACCCGTATGATGCGCTTGCAACGCTGCAATGAACTTGAATGAATGTGCTGGCACCACACGGTCGTCATGGTCGGCCGTGGTCACCAACGTTGCAGGATAGTCTACTTTCTTCAGGTTGTGCAATGGAGAATAGGCATACAGCGCTTTGAACTCTTCTTCATTATCGCTGCTGCCATAGTCTCCGGTCCATGCCCAACCTATTGTGAACTTGTGGAATCGAAGCATATCAAGCACACCTACAGCGGGTAGCGCCACTTTGAACAGGTCAGGACGCTGCACCATGCATGCACCTACCAGCAGTCCACCATTCGAGCGACCGGAAATGGCCAGTTTGTCAGACGAGGTGTAGCCTTGTTTTATCAGGAATTCAGCACCAGCAATGAAGTCGTCAAAAACATTTTGTTTCTGCAATTTGGTTCCAGACCTGTGCCACGCCTCGCCATATTCACCACCACCACGCATGCTTGCACTGGCATAGATTCCGCCTTTTTCCAAGAATAGCAGATTGCTGGCAGAGAAACGCGCGGTATTGCTGATGTTGAATCCACCATAGCCATAAAGCAGGCAGGGATTCTTACCATCCAATTTCATCCCTTTGCGATGTACAATGAACATGGGAATCTTGGTGCCGTCTTTGCTTGGATAGAACACCTGCTTCACCTCATAATCTTCGGGATTGAAATCCATCTCCGGTTTTTTGAAAACGGAGGAAGCACCACTTTCTATCTCATACTTGAAAATGGTGTTGGGATACGTGAATGATCGGAAACCGAAAAAGGCCACATTCTCATCCTTGCTTCCACTGAAATCTGCTTCTCCCTTGGTGGGTAGATCAATGCTTCGAATGAATGTGCCATCAAGCTCATGTACAGATAATTGTGTGCTCACATCTTTCAAATAAGTTGCTACAAGTTTGTTGGCTGCAAGCTGCACTCCTTCCAATACATGGTCCTGTTCAGCGATCACTGTTTTCCACAAGGAAGGGTCGGTTTTTTTTGTGTCTATCTCCACCAATCGATAGTTTGGAGCACCGTTGTTGGTGTGGCAGATAAGCTTGCCATCCTTGTGGTCCAGTACCGTATAGTCGTGGGCAAAACCAGTTACAATGGGGG
>JBFYQB010000260.1:0-29824 GCA_041302955.1 Flavobacteriales bacterium | reverse complement strand
TACGAAGACCCTGTGACCATGATGCGCTACTACAATGCTGTGCTTGATGGCGTCCAGATGCACGCCCTCCTCGACCCCGACAATTTCCCCGTGGAAAAAGTGAAACAGATGGTGATAGCGCAGTTTGCATGAGAAGGGAGGTGTTAGGTTTTAGAGAATCAGCAATAAGCGAATGAGAACAATGACAACAACCATGAGAAATTTCCCAGAAAGCATCTTTGCGCCTCTGCGCCTTTGCGTGAAACCCCTTTTCGCCATGCTGATTTTCTGCGTGACCACCACACAGGCTCAGACCGCCCGCGAGATCATCGAAAAGGCCGACCAGAAAATGCGCGGCACAAAATCGGCCATCACCGAGATGATCATCACCACCGTACGTCCCAAATGGACCCGCGAAATGACCCTCAAAAGCTGGAGCAAGGGCGAGAAGTTGAGCCTCTCGGTGGTCAGAGCGCCCGCCAAGGACAAGGGCGTTTCCTTCCTGAAGCGCGACAAGGAGATCTGGAACTGGATGCCCAGCATTGAGCGCACCATCAAACTGCCGCCCAGCATGATGATGCAGAGTTGGATGGGCACCGACTTCACCAACGATGACCGCGTGCGCGAATCGTCCACGCTGAACGACTACACCCAGAAGATCACAGGCGATAGTACCATCTTGGGCCGCAAGTGCTACAAGATACAGCTCGACCCCAAGCCCGATGCGGCCGTGGTGTGGGGCAAGCTCGTCCTCTTCATCGACAAGACCGATCTCATCCAGCTCCGCAGCGAGATGTATGACGAGGACGGCTACTTGGTCAACATCATGAACTCCTCCGACATCAAGGAAATGGGCGGCAAGAAACTCGCTGCCAAAATGGAGATGATCCCCGTGGACAAACCCGGCAATAAGACAATGATGGAGATCACCGCCATCGAGTTCGACAAGCCAATCGAGGACAGCTTCTTCTCGACTTCGAATATGAAAACGGTCAAGTGATGATGATCGCTAAGCTCGCATGGCGCAACATCTGGCGCAACAAGCGCAGAACGGCCATCACTCTGATGTCGGTGTTCTTCGCGGTCATTCTTTCCACCTTGATGATGAGCATGAAGGAAGGGATGTATGCCCGAATGATGGAATCGATGGTCGGGGCGTATGGGGGTTATGTGCAGGTGCTGACGGAGAACTACCTGCCCGACCGCTCGCTGGACGATGCCCTCGCGCTCACAGACAGTATTGACCGCGCTATTATCGGCACAGACCATGTGAGCGGATATGTGCCGCGTATCGAGAGTTTTGCCCTTGCGGCATCGGACGAGACCACCAAAGGGGCCATGGTGGTAGGCATAGACCCGGAGCGAGAAACGGCCTATACCGATATGGCTTCGCGCGTTTCTGATGGTAAATACCTGACCGCGAACGACAAAGCCGTGTTGCTCGGCTCTGGCCTAGCCAAATACCTCGGATTGGGCGTTGGCGACACTATCGTGCTCATCGGAATGGGCTATCAGGGCAGCACCGCTACGGGCAAATATCCCGTGAAAGGTCTGGTCAAATTCGGCTCGCCTGAACTGAGCAAACAACTGGTGATACTGCCCTTGCAGGAGGCGCAATGGTTCTTCGGGGCAGAGGGCATGTGTACCAACATCGTGGTGCTGATGGACGACCCCGACAACGCCAAGCGCATCGCGACCGACCTTAGCAAGACCCTCCCCAGCGGCCACGTGGCCAACGACTGGGAGACCCTCTCGCCCGACCTCAAGAACATGATCGAGACCGACCGCGTGGAGGGCTACGTCTTCATGTTCATACTCTATCTGGTCATCTCGTTCGGCATTTTCGGCACCATGCTGATGATGCTGGCAGAGAGGATGCACGAGTTCGGAGTGCTGGTGGCCGTGGGCATGAAACGCTGGCGGCTGGCCGCTGTCTTCTGGCTCGAAGTGGTGATGCTCTCGCTGCTCGGTGCCGCCCTCGGCATGGTGGGCGCGCTGCCCGTTGTCGGTTGGTTCTACTACTTCCCCATCACGTTTGGCGAAGGCGAGGAGTTCGCCAAGATGTTCGAGGAATACGGCATGGAACCCGTGATGCAGGCTTCGGTGGACTTTGGAGTGTTTGCCACGCAGGCTGCGGTTGTGGCTTTGATAACGAGCGTGATTGCTTTGTATCCAATTGCTCGCCTACTTAAACTAAATGCGATTGAGGCAATGCACAGCTAAAGCATATCGACTAAGACCTAAAACCCATGTTGCTAAAAATCGCTTGGCGTAATATCTGGAGAAACCGCACCCGCAGCATTGTGGTCATCACGGCCATTGCTATAGGGCTTTTGGCGGGCGTGTTCGCATCTGCATTTATGCAAGGCATGATGCGGCAGAAGATCGAGAGTGTAATCAAGCTGGAGATGAGCGATTTCCAGTTCCATAGGTCGCAGTTCACGGAGGAATATCTGCCTAAGCTGTTCATCCCAAACTCCGAGGCCATCATGGCCGAAGTGGAGCAGGAACCTGCCGTAGCGGGCACTTCGGGGCGGCTCATCAGCATGGGCATGGTGGGTTCGGCAAGACGCTCGGGTGCCATCCGAATCATGGGCATCGACCCTGCGAAAGAGGCGCTGGTCACAGGACTGAACGAGAAGGTTGTGGATGGCTCGTGGTTCGAGGGAAAATCGCGCAATCCTTTGCTCATCAGCCGAAAAGTGGCCGATAAGTATGGCGTTGAACTCAAATCGAAACTTGTGCTGACGGTGCAGGATGTGGAGGGCGAGATCATTGCCGGAGCGTTCCGTGTTGTGGGCATCTATGAATCAGGTAATGGCATGTTTGACGAGATGAACATCTATGTCCAGCAGGACGACCTCCGCGCGCTGATGCACATCGAAGCGGGTGTGCACGAGATCGCGGTTTCCCTCACCGACCACGACCTGGCCGAACCGCTCGCCACCAAATATCAGGCGGCCTATCCCGACCTTCAGGTGCAGCCCTGGCTCGACCTCGCAGCCGGCATGCGGTTCATGGTCGAGGCGTTGGACGTGTATCTCTATTACATCGTGGGCATCATTCTGCTGGCGTTGCTTTTCAGCATTCTCAACACGATGCTGATGGCAGTTTTGGAACGCATGCGCGAGATCGGTGTGCTGATGGCCGTAGGCATGTCCAAGGCAAGAATCTTCCTTATGATCATGCTCGAAACTGTGATGCTCACCATGATCGGTGGTCCGTTCGGGCTGCTATTGTCCTATGGTTTTGTCACCTATTTCGGTGAAGCGGGCATCAACCTTGGTGGCGCGGCCTATTCCGACCTCGGATTCGCAGCCATCGTCTATCCCTACCTCGATGCGCGCAGCTACTTTGAAGTGACGCTGATGGTTGCTGTCATGGCCGTGATAGCTGCTGTTTATCCCGCGAGAAAAGCATTGAAACTCATTCCAGTTGAAGCAATAAGAACAATATGAGCAATCCAGTTATTGAGACCAAGGGTCTTACGAAAACCTACGAAGGCATCGTTCCCGTCTATGCCGTTCGTGGTGCTGATGTGACCATCGAGGACAACGAGTTCACGGCCATCATCGGCCCATCGGGCAGCGGCAAGACCACGCTGCTCAACATGATCGGGGGCCTTGACCGTCCTACTTCAGGTAGCATCAAGGTGAACGGCCACGAACTGACAGGCAAAACTGACAGCGAACTGATCGACTTCCGGCTGAAACACATCGGTTTCGTATTCCAGAGCTACAACCTTATCCCCGTGCTGACCGCCAAGGAGAACACGGAGTTCATCATGCTCCTTCAGAAGATTCCGAAAGCCCAGCGCGATGCCCGTGTGGAGCAGTTGCTGCGCGAAGTGGGCCTTGCCGACAAGATGGACAAACGCCCAACGGAACTCTCTGGCGGACAGCAGCAACGCGTTGCCGTAGCTCGGGCGTTGGCCTCCAAACCCGATTTCGTATTGGCCGATGAGCCCACGGCAAACCTCGATTCGGCCAGTGCATCCAACCTGCTCGACATCATGGCGCGGTTGAATCACGAAGAAGGCATCACCTTCATCTTTTCCACCCACGACCAACGGGTGATAGACCGCGCACGGAGGGTGATCACGTTGGAGGATGGTGTTGTTGTGAGTGATGAGCATAAGGGATAGAGCACTGATGACACGGATCGAACGGGTTGTCACGGATACCTGTAGAGACGCGATGCATCGCGTCTCTAAATCTGTGGTTCTCTGTCTCATCTCTGTGTTTCTCTGTGGTAAAACCTTAGCCCAAGAAACCGACACTACCTCCCCGCCACCCCAAAAAATCAAATTCTCCGACATCGTTCAGATCCATGGTTATGTCAAGAATCTGAACATCGTTTCCATTTCTGAAAATCCGCTCATTGGCAACAGCACGGAGAATTTCCTACATAACCGCATCAACCTGAAAATCACGCCCGGCAAGGGTTTCCTTATCGGGGCCGAATTGCGGACGAGGCTTTTCTATGCAGGACGTACAGCCACCACACCAGCACTGCACGAGAACTATGAAGTGGATGGTGGCCTCGTGGACATGACAGCCAACATCGGCAGGAGCGATGCAGTGCTCCTCAACACCACGCTCGACAGGCTCTACCTCGGTTGGGGAAATCAGAAAGTGGATGTCCGGGTCGGTCGTCAGCGCATCAATTGGGGTGTAAACCTCGCTTGGAACCCCAACGACATCTTCAACGCTTACAATTTCATCGACTTCGATTATGAGGAACGGCCGGGCACGGATGCGGTGCGGTTCCAGTATTTTGGTAAGAACATGAGCGGGTTCGAGATTGCTGTTGCCCCACGGGTCAAATGGCTCGAATCAACTGCTGCGGTGATGTACAAGATGAATGTGAAGGGTTATGACCTTCAGTTCATTGCAGGCCAATACCGTGACGAAGTGACCGCAGGTATAGGCTGGGCAGGCAACTTGGGCAACGCGGGCTTCAAAGGCGAGGCGCAGTGGTTCGCACCGTTCGATGGTTTTGTGGACAGCACCCACTCGGTTTCAGGGGCCATTTCGGTGGACTATGCTTTCAAGAACAGCCTGTATCTCAACGGCTCGCTGCTCTTCAACAGCAACGGTATTGATGATTCCGACCCTGCGAAACTGGCCACCTTCTTCAGCGGAACCGCGCTCAGCGCCAAAAACCTGATGCCCACGCGTTACAACGGCTTTATATCGGCCAGTTATCCCATCACTCCGCTCATCAACTCAAGCTTGGCGGTGATCTATGGCTATGGTCCGCATCTGCTGCTCATCAACCCATCGCTCACCTATTCTATGAGCAACAGTTTCGATATTCTATTGGCTGCACAGCTTTTCTTCTCGGAGTTTCCAGAAATCACACCCACAGGCATTTCAAGCTCCTATCAGAACCTGAGCAACAGCGTTTTTCTGCGAGTGAAGTGGAGTTATTGAAAGGCTTAAGCTGGCCAATCAATTGTTTCATCATCAATATAGCGTGGGCCCCATTGAATTTCGGAAAGCACACCATCTTCTAACCAGAAATTCATAGCCGCTGCGTCCGATTGCACTAATTTACGGTCAGGGTCTTCATCATCACTCCAATCTTCAAAAACAAGATCTTCAAAGCCCATGTCCTGAAGTGTCTCCAACAATTGATTGCGCTCAAGACCTATCAGTGTACGACCCTGTAGAGTAGCATCTTCTGAACTGGTGGCCAACATGCCCAAACGCCAATCATCTTCTATGTCAAACGATGCTGACATCTCCAGCTCGTCATAATGCCAAGCCTCCGAGGCTTCATCCAGATCTTCGTCAATGTCAACGTTCTCTTCAATTTCATCTGGCTCACCGAGCACTGATTCAACCTGTTCGCGTGTCATTCCGAACTTGACGGGGCCTAGTCCTTGGCCAATGATGATCTCTTTCATGGGAGGGATGTTTTGTAGGCCAAAGGTCAGATAAAATCTATGAAATCCTTGGGGTAATTGCGGCCAAATTTCTGTGCACGGCATAAAACGCGAAACCATGGAACGGTAGCTACGCAGCTGCTTGAAATGTAAATATGTTCGGCCCAAAAATGAAGTGTAATCCTCACCGCAAAGCCAAGATGCAGAACTGTTTAGTTTTGCCTGAAACTATTACATATGAAATTCGCCACAAAGGCCATCCACGCAGGAGTGGAACCCGATCCGACCACAGGTGCCATAATGACGCCCATTTATCAGACCAGCACCTATGTGCAGGCAGCTCCAGGCGACCACAAGGGATATGAGTATTCCCGCACAGGTAATCCAACCCGAAATGCGTTGGAGCAGGCATTGGCCGCTTTAGAGAACGGCAAACATGGGCTTTGCTTCGGCAGTGGAATGGCAGCGACTGATTGTGTCATTCATATGCTGAAGCCTGGTGATGAGGTCATCAGCACCAACGACCTGTATGGTGGCACGTATCGGCTCTTCACCAAAGTGTATGCGGACTTTGGCATCAAGTTTCATTTTGTGCCCATGGGCGACCCCGAAGCGGTAAAGGCCAAAGTGAACGCCAATACACGTCTCATCTGGGTAGAAACGCCCACCAACCCGATGATGACCATCATCGACATCAAAGCCATGGCGGCCATTGCCAAGGGGGCGGGAGCTTTGCTGGCGGTAGACAATACGTTTGCTACGCCCTACCTGCAACGTCCGCTCGAGCTTGGGGCGGACATCGTGATGCATTCTGTCACCAAATTCCTTGGTGGCCACTCTGATGTGGTGATGGGAGCCTTGATAACTGCGGATGACGCACTTGCAGAACGGCTTTATTTCCTGCAGAACAGTATTGGTGCAGTAACTGGCCCGATGGATAGTTTCCTTGTGCTGCGTGGACTAAAGACACTTCACCTGCGGGTTCAGCGCCACTGTGAGAATGGTGAGAAGGTGGCTCATTTCCTGCAGTCTCATCCCAAGGTTGAAAAGGTAAACTGGCCAGGTTTCGCCTCGCATCCCAACCATGCCGTTGCCAAGATACAGATGAGCGGTTTTGGCGGCATGGTGTCATTCTCGCTGAAGGAGAATACCAAGGAAGCGGCCGTGAAAGTGCTATCTGCCACTAAACTTTTCTCGCTTGCAGAGTCTTTGGGCGGTGTGGAGTCGTTGATAGGCCATCCTGCAACTATGACCCACGCATCCATCCCAAAAGAAGAACGCGAGAAGACCGGTGTTGTCGATTCGTTGATTCGCCTCAGCGTTGGCCTCGAAGATGCAGACGACCTGATCACTGATCTCAGCAACGCCCTTGGGTGAGTTGTATCACTTCCGAACAATCTGCCGAATTATACCTTTGAGTCTCATTCACCAAACCAAAAGCATGCGCATTCTCCTTACATCAATCCTACTTCTTATCGCCTCCATTTCGTTCTCACAGACCTCCCATTGGTGCGGATTTGAGAAAAACCTCGAGAAGGCATTGGACAGAGATCCGTCACTCATCCAAAAGCACAACGAATTTGTTAGCGCCACTGCCGAGGCAAAGGCCAAGCGTTTGGCAGGGGAAGAAGAGCGTGCCGGTGGCCCACGCATAATTCCTGTGGTTTTTCACGTTGTTCACATGGGCGGCCCAGAGAATATTTCCAAGGAGCAGATAGAGGACCAGATTCGCATACTCAACGAGGATTTCAGTCGTACCAATGAGGATACCGTCAATACTCGCGACATTTTCAAACCTGTGGCATCAAATCCAAATGTTGAGTTCCGTTTGGCAAAATTGGATCCTCAAGGAAATTGCACTGAAGGGATAAATCGTATCTATTCTCCGCTCACGAACAATGCAGATGATGCTGTGAAAGCCGTGAGCTATTGGAACAGTGCGAAGTATTACAATGTTTGGGTGGTCAATACCATAGACAATGATGGTGAGCCAGGCACTATTCTGGGCTATGCGCAGTTTCCAGGCTTTGGCGGTGCTGCCACGGATGGTGTGGTGGTACGAGCTGACCGCGTTGGTAGTATTGGGTTTGCTGTTCAAGGAGATGCTGGCCGTACACTTACCCACGAAACTGGTCATTGGCTTGGTCTCTACCACACATTCCAAGGCGGTTGTGCTGGTGGATTCTTTGGAGAGAGCATTGAGGATACGCCACCTGTATCCGAGGCAAATTACTCCTGCGGGTTTAATCTAAACAGCTGCACGAACGACAATCCTGACCTTCCAGATCAGATTGAGAACTATATGGACTATGCCAACGGCAGCTGCATGAATATGTTTACGCTCGGACAGAAAGATGCCATGGATGCCGTGCTTTCAGGATCACGTGCTAACATCCGCTCTGCCAACAATTTGGCGCAGACTGGTGTCGATGACCTTACTCCACCTTCGTGTGTTCCATATGCCCTGTTCTTTGCAGAAGAAACCTTGGCCTGTGCTGGCGAACCTGTCACCTATATGGACGATTCCTATAATGGCACTGTGACCGATTACGCTTGGGAATTTCCAGGCGGAACACCCGCAACTTCCAATGCAGTAAATCCTGTGGTCACCTATGCCGAGCCGGGAATTTATTCGGCCACACTTACAGTATCCAATGCCCAAGGGTCTGATACGCATGAGATAACAAACTACGTGCGAGTAATCCCAAGTGCTGCCCAGGTAAGCAGTTTCTTCCTTTTTGAAGGGTTTGAAGCCGAAGAGGACCAATTCTTCGTGCTGAACGATTTCGGAAATCAGTGGGTAAAGACCAATACGTCCTACACGGATGCAAAATCCATCTTTATCAATAATTTCTCGGGCAATCCTGCTGGTAGCATTGACGAATTCATTCTCCCATCTGTGGATATGCGCAATATTGGCAATCCACGCTTGTATTTCAAAGTGGCGTATCGCACTCGCAGTGGTCTTAGCGATCAACTTAGAGTATTCGTTTCCACCGATTGTGGAGAGACATGGTCATTGCGCTACAATAAGTCGGGTGCCAGTTTGGCCTCTGTTTCTGGCAATCAGGGAAGCATTTTTACCCCAGCAGGCATGGATCAATGGAAGTCGGAAGATTTTAGTTTGTCCAACTATGGTAATGCCGAGAGCCTGTTGGTCAAATTTCAGAACAAGAGCGATGCTGGTAACAACATATACATTGATGATATTCAGATTTCAGGTCCTCTTTCTGTGCAAGATGTTACATCAGCGTTTTCCATGCAGTTGAGCCCTAATCCGGCCATGGGCAACGCTGTGCTCGAATTGGAAATGCCGGCTACTGAGCAGGTTTCCATCATGGTTGCCGATGTTACGGGACGTTTAGTTGCTACGCTCTATCATGGAAGTTTGGAGCTGGGCCAGCACCGCTTTTTAATAGACGGGGCATCACTAGGCAATGCTGGTATGTATCTTGTCTCTGTTCGTTCATCCGATGCGATTCAAGTAAGTAAGCTACTAATTCAGCAGTGAGCCCAGTCGGTATCGCTGTCAAAAATCAGTTTTTTGACTGATCATCATCTGCTCAGTCGCAATCTATAAGTTGCTCCTTTGCCTCACAAACAAACGATGTGATGAAAAAGAGGGAACCAGTTAGCAAGATCATGTCGGCCCATGTGGTCTCCGTGAATCTGTCCCATTCGTTGGATCATGCGGAGTTGTTGTTCAAGAAGCACAACATTCGCCATATTCCAGTGGTAAGTGGAGATAAACTGATAGGAATGCTCAGTCTTACCGACTTGCAGCGTCTAAGTTTTGTGGACAGTTACGGTGAAGATGAGGTAGATGTCGACACGGCTGTGTACAATATGTTGAGTGTCGATCAGGTCATGGTTTCTAATCCAGTTGCCGTGCAGTCGGATTTATCCATCAAGGAGGTTGCCGAAATTCTGGCATCGCGAGAGTTTCATGCACTCCCTGTGCTTGAAGGGACCAAGTTGGTTGGAATTGTTACCACAACAGACCTCATCAAATATCTTTTGGATCAGTATTAATAAAAGCATCCTCACGCTTTAGGGGGTTTTAGCGTGATGGATTAGCGCCAATGTTCCTGAACATCGTTCAGGACATTGGCGTATTTTTTTGCCTTCTCATCGCAGTCGAAAAAAAGGCGAAGCCACAAGCAAAGCTTTTACTTTCGCAGAAAACCTACAATCGTGATTTCTGCTGTACTCCGAAACCTTATCCGTACTGTTTCAAAGCGTAGCCTTCCGTTGGTCGAGGGTGAGCTTCGATTTCCACAATTGAAGGCTGCGGTCCGTGTGGTGCGTGACACGCATGGAGTGCCCCACATCTACGCAGAGAATATCTCTGACCTGGTCTTCGCACAGGGCGTTGTACACGCGCAGGATCGACTGTTTCAAATGGAACTGAATCGAAGATTGGCCACTGGAACACTCTCAGAACTGGTGGGCAAAGACGCTCTTGACACCGATCGGGCAGTTCGCATCTTCGGTTTTCATCGTGTAGCGGCAAAAGATGAGAAACTGATGTCAGCCGAAGTGGCCGACCTTATCGATGATTATCTAGCGGGTGTCAATGCATTTCTTGCGTCAGGATACCAGAAACTGCCGATTGAATTCAAGATGTTGGGTAAAAAACCTGAACCATTCACCCGAAATCACCTATTGGCTTTTTCGCGCATGATGAGCTGGCAGATGTGTTTTGCTTGGCAAGGGGATGTTACTCGCGCCAAATTGGTTGAGAAACTGGGAGAGGAGCGTGCTTCTCAACTCGACCCGTGCTATCCAACAACAAATCCAATAGGCCTGCCACTGGGTAATGAGATGCACACACTGAATATGAACAGTGCTTTTGAGGCCATCAACGGACCTTACTTGAAGCAGACAGGAGGCAGTAATGCTTGGGTAATCAGCGGTAAGTATACGGATACAGGAAAACCTTATTTGGCCAACGACCCACACCTACCAATGCTCTTGCCGTCCATATGGTATGAAGTCCATTTGCATACGCCCGATTTTGAGGTGGCAGGCGTTTCAATACCATGCTTACCGCTTGTGCTCATTGGTCACAATAGGGAGATTGCTTGGGGTATCACGTTGGCCTATACGGATATTCAGGACATATTTATCGAGAAATTCTCATCACCCGACACATACATCTTTGGTGACGAAGAGTTAAAAGCCAGTGTCTATGACGAGGTGATACACGTCAAGAAGGGAGATGCGGTCGTTGAACGTGTTATAGAAACCCATCACGGACCCATTATTAGTAATGTGGTAAATGCGCAAGGTCAGCATATTGCTTTGTCTTCCGTGTGCTTTCAGGCAGGCACCTTGTTTCAGGGTTGGCTCGGCCTGAATCGCGCCCAGGGCTGGAATGATTTTGTTGACGCACTGCGGCATTTTTCCAGCCCGGCTCTTAATATCGTTTATGCCGATACTGCAGGCAACATAGGCTATTGGGTGACCGGTTATGTGCCTTTGCGTGCCAGACCTAAGTCAATGTTGCCTTACCAAGGTTTTTCCGCCAAGGATGAATGGTCAGGATTTGTTCCATTTGAGGAAATGCCTCACTGTCTGAATCCCGCAAATGGTCGCATCATTTCCTGTAACCATAAGATTGTGGCCGATGATTACCCGTATTTTTTAGGGAATGGTTGGATGAGCGGATACCGTGCAAAACGGCTTGAACATCTTTTGTCTGAGGATAGGCAGTACACCAGAGATGAACTGGGGCAATTTCAAATGGATCTATACTGTGCTCCAGGAATTGAGTTGAAGAGACACTTTATTGAAGTGGTGGCCGATGATATCTGGGCGAAGCGGGCATTGCAGCTTTATTTGGATTGGGATGGTATTCTTACGGCTGATAGTATTGGCGGCTGTATCTATCAGGTCCTTCGCACTCAGTTGGTAGAATTGCTTCTGCTGAGACCTCTTGGAAAGGAGCTGATGGATGATCTTATAGGTAAGCCTTTCCATCCTCTGCTTTCTGGTATAACTGAACTTTACGGCCACGATACCACAACACTGTTTCGCCTCCTTCATGATTCGGACAGTCTTTGGGTGAAAGACGCAGGAGGCAAGGAGCATCTGATGTTAGAAGCATTGATGTCAACCGTAAGGTGGCTCGGGACTCAATTTGGTGATGATCCCAATAACTGGCAGTGGGGCAAACTACATCGACTCGTTTTCGAACATCCGATCGGGCAGAAGAAGCCTTTTGACAAGGTTTTTAATATAGGCCCAATCCCCTTGGGAGGTGATACTGATACCGTCCAACAGACAGCCTTCTTCAGAGAACAAGGTTATGGCGGTCATCTAGTATGTCCAAGTTACCGGCAGATAATCGACCTTGCCAACCTATCATGTTCCATCAACATGTTTGCTCCAGGCAATTCGGGTCAGTTTGGTAGCAGGCACTACAATAATCTTATTTCTGATTGGGCGGCTGGCAGGTTCAAACCTATGAGGTGGGGCGAAGTAAAAGGCCAAACACTAGAGTTGAGGCCATAAAAAAGCCGCCCCAGTTACTGAGACGGCCTTTGTTAATCTAATTCAAAATTACTTCACAAGTCGCACTACCTGTCCGTTATCAGAACGCAGTATATATTGTCCGGCAGACTTTTCTGACAGGTCAACAACATTTGAATTTCTAATGATCATTATCTCTTGTCCGATTGCGTCATAGACAATTCCAGTGATTTCTGAAGAAAGATAGAATTTTCCATTTGAAGATGGATTTGGATAAGCGGAGAGGGTGGTGATAATAGGATCATCAATTCCTACAGCCACACAAGTGCTATTTACCTCGCCAGGAGTTCCAAATATCTCCACACCGTTTACGATTGCTCCCGTTGTGGTGGTAGAAGCTATCCAACTGGATGGCAAGGTCCCATCAGATGTTGGTTCGCAACGCTCAAGAGAAGCACCACCACCAGATGTTTCTGCCGGCCACGCAACAGTATCGTCAAAATAGACCGTGTCTATAAGATTTCCATTCGGGTCACGCAGACTGACTCCTTCTCCATTGTTCGAAAGGGCGCCTCCAGTCCATTCGAATGCATAGCTCAGACTTAATGTGTTGGTCAAAGCTGTTGCATTTATTGCAAGGATAAAATACTCACCCGCTGCGATGATTGGGGGAAGTCCCATTACTTCAGCGGGAACAATTAGGTCTATACCTGTGAAAGTATATCCTGCCATGTTGACAGGAGTACTTCCATAGTTGTGTACCTCTAAGTACTCCAGACTATCAACACCCGATTCTGGAGGATTGAACATTATCTCTGTGATGGCAATGGCAGGCAGGCCACCGTAAATCTGAGCATTTGATTGCAGTGCAACTAGGATGAGCAAAGGCAATACTAATGTGTAGACTTGTTTCATGTATGAACTGAGTTAGATTAACTGCAAATTTAGTCCCTGTTGGTCAGAACCAACAGTATTCATTGAAATGTTATGATCGATCAGTCATTATTACTCAAAAAGGAGGCCTTTTCAAGCGTCTTTTCATCCATTTTGAATGTGAGCCAGTATTCAAATGCCCTGTTATAATCAGAAATGGTAGGGTTGGCACTTATAAAATCAGACCACAGGAAAGCAATGGTGAGTTCGGCTACGTAGAAGGCAATATCTCGTGAAGCCGCTATTCGGTGCTCATTAATATTGAGTCGTTCTATGGTCGAGACCAGTGCCTGATACTTTGAGGCGATAATGTTCCAATTGGCTTCATTGCCACCTTTTTTTTCCTTCAATTTCTCAAGGGCAAAAACTTTGAAGGCATTCAGTCCGTTCTCTTTGTCTATGGCTCGTAACATGTCAAGAGATAATACATTGGTTGTGCCTTCCCAAATACTCAGAACCTGTGCATCGCGCAGCATTGATGGAATCCCACTATCTTCCAAATACCCTATGCCGCCAAACATTTCAATGTGTTCCGATGCCGAAGCAATGGCATTCTTGGCCGTGTAGAGTTTTGCTACAGGGGTTAATAGCCTTAGCAGCGCACTTTCGTTGGTTGTGGCCTTTTCGCACTCTTCACGACCCAAAAGGCGGGTAAGAAAAAACGCCAACAAGGCATTACTCTGATATGCTATCTCAAGTTCACGAAGGCTATTTCGATAGAGTAAATGATTTGCAATAGGTTGCCCGAATGCCTCACGTTCTTTGCCATATGCATTGCAGAGCGAGAATGCCCTGCGCATATAGGAAACTGCACTTATCGTATTGTAGATGCGCGTGATATTGAACAATGTGGAGATTGTACGGACTCCTTTGTCCTTTTCTCCTACTAGGCGCGCTTTTACACCTTTAAGTTTAAGTTGTGCAGTCGGCAGTGCTTTAGTGCCCAATTTGTCTTTCAATGCCTCCACCTCGATACCATTGAGTTTGCCGTCTTGCGTTCGGATCGGCAGATAGAAAAGTGATAGTGGAGCGCGTTTTCCTGATTCCGGTTGTTCGGTTGATGCCAAAGTGAAGGCCATATCAGCAGTTATGGCGGATGTGAACCATTTATGACCGAAGAGTTTGTAATTATCTCCATCAGTTAAAGCCAAGGTCATTGAACGTGAAATATCAGAACCACCTGTGCGTTCCGTCATCCATTGTCCACTTGTCTTGAAAGAGGCTGGTTCTCTCGATGTAAGGCCGAAGAAGATTTCGCCTTTCAAGAGTTCATCTCCATACAGCTCAATAAGTCTAGCCGCTCCATCTGTCATGGCCAACGGACATGTGTAAATGGCGGATGATGCTGTGTATAGATATAACTTGGTGAACTGATAGATTCGGGAATGCTCTCCGAATTTGCGCTCATAACCAATGGCTACAAGTCCATCTTCGGCCGCTACTTTTTCTAGATTAAGCCACCCTTGTGAGATTTGTATTTCATCAATACGTTCTCCCCATGCATTGAATTGTGTCAGTGTTGGTGGATTTGTCTCCGCTTCTCTTGCCCATGAGATAAACTCTGTAGCCGATCGTTTACCGAATTGAATCAGATCCGGGGTTATTACATCGACTGTTTCTCTAGGAAGATAACTTGATAAATAATCCTGAAGAAATTGGTCATCCGTAAATTCATTCTCAAGCTTAGGGGCTTGTTGAATGAAATCAGAGAAAGGAGTATTCAACTGCATTGATGCAAAGTGAGCATCAAAGATAGAGGCATAGTTCAGTAGGATGGTCAGCCTTCAACCAAAGTGCCGATTCGCTCGCCAGCCAGCAGTTTTTGGAGGTTTCCGCCACCGTCCATATCAAACACGATAATTGGAAGCTTATTCTCGTGACAAAGGGTAAATGCCGTCATATCCATCACTTGAAGACCTCGTTTGAATACCTCAGAGAACGTGATAGTTTCAAATTTTACCGCAGTAGGGTCTTTTTCGGGGTCGGCAGTATAGATGCCATCCACTCGTGTGCCCTTTAGTATTACATCCGCCTCGATTTCAATGGCCCTGAGCGATGCGGCAGAATCCGTTGTAAAATATGGATTGCCCGTGCCAGCACCAAAAATGACAACGCGACCCTTCTCCAAGTGGCGAACAGCCCGTCTCCGGATGAATGGCTCCGCAATTTCGTCCATTTTAATAGCGGACATCAAGCGTGTGCTAACCCCTAAATTTTCTAATGCAGATTGCAGTGCCATGCTGTTTATCATGGTTGCAAGCATTCCCATATAGTCACCCTGCACCCGGTCCATACCGCCTTGTGCTGCTTGTATACCACGAAAGATATTCCCGCCTCCGATAACAATGGCGACTTCCATGCCTCCATCCACCACTTCTTTGATCTCTTGTGCATATTGTACAAGACGTGAGTGGTCAATGCCGAACTGCTTTGTACCCATCAGCGACTCTCCACTGAGTTTTAATAGAATCCGCTTGTATGTCATACAGATGTTTTTTCAGAATTGGGCAAAAAAAAGAGGACCGAAGTCCTCTTTTTAGAGAATTAATGTTCAGTTCAGCGAGAATCGCTTGAAATCGGTAACCGTCAGCTCTTTATCCGTCTGAGAAAGATACTCTTTGACGCTGATTTTGCCATCTTTTACAAACACCTGCTCCAGCAATGTGCTCTCTTTAAAGAATTTGTTCAAGCGGCCAACAGCGATTTTCTCTGCCATGTCCTCTGGCTTTCCTTCTTGAATTGCAAGCTCTTTACCAATTTCAATCTCTTTGTCTATGATAGCTTGAGGAACACTGTCCTTATTCAAGGCAACTGGTGCCATTGCTGCAACCTGCATTGCAACATCTTTCGCAATTGAATCGAAATCACCACCTTTATTGAGGCCTACGATTGACCCGACCTTATTCCCAGGGTGGTTGTATGCTACAACAGTTCCTGCTTTAATGTACTCCAAGCCGGAAACCTCAACTTTTTCACCCGTTTTAGCAGATTGCTCTGTTATAGCATCGGCAACTGTAGTAGTGCCATAAGGCAACGAAAGCAAGGAATCTATAGACGCAGGCTGCTTATCCAATGCCAGCTTAAGAAGATTGTTGGCGAAACCAACAAATCCTTCTGTCTTTGCCACGAAATCGGTTTCGCAGTTAAGAACTAAGATGGCACCAATGGTACCGTTTGAACCACCCAGAACTACACCTTCACGGGCATCGCGATCGGAGCGTTTGGCTGCAACTTTCTGACCTTGTTTACGAAGGACGTCAATTGCCAGTTCCATATCGCCATTGGCTTCTACAAGAGCTTTCTTGCAATCCATCATACCAGCACCTGTCTGCTTACGCAGTTCATTTACTTGTGATGCAGAAATCTGAGTCATTCGTTTATAATTTGAGTAAGGTTATTTCATTGATTTAGAAGAGAGTGTTTACTTGTTCCCTAAGTCAATGCTAATTATGAATGAAATCCAAAGAGAGTTAAGCCGTGGTGTTCTCCTCAGTCTCAGCAGTTGGTTGCTCCTCAGAAGAAACATCTTTCCCTGATTTACGGTCTGCAAGACCTTCAGCAATCGCATCAGTGATGGCCTTTACCATCAATTCGATAGCACTTGCAGCGTCATCATTGCCTGGGATTGCGAAATCAACATCCTTTGGATTACCGTTAGTGTCAACGATAGCCAAAGTTGGGATTCCCAATTTGTGCGCTTCGTTCACAGCAATGTGTTCTTTCACGATGTCAACGATGAAAATCGCAGAGGGAAGGCGTGTAAGGTCGGCAACTGAACCAAGGTTCTTGTCAAGCTTTTCGCGCTGACGGGTAACCATCAGACGCTCGCGCTTATTCATGGTCTCGAACGTGCCGTCAGTTGCCATTTTATCAATGGCATCCATTTTGCGCACAGCCTTACGGATGGTGGCAAAATTGGTCAACATGCCACCGGGCCAACGCTCGGTAACATAAGGCATGTTCACGCGCTGAGCTTCTTTGGCAACAATTGCCTGAGCCTGCTTCTTCGTAGCAACAAACAGGATTTTCTTTCCTGCTTTTGCCATACTGCGAGCAGCATTGCAAGCTTCCTCAAGCTTTGCGGAGGTCTTATTCAGGTCAATGATGTGCGTTCCGTTCTTCTCCATGAAGATGTACGGAGCCATTGCTGGGTTCCATTTGCGCTTAAGGTGTCCGAAGTGAACTCCGGCATCGAGCAGTTGCTGTACAGTTGGTTGAGACATGCTATTGTGCTGTAATGAAATGCGGTTGAATAATATCGATTAACGTTTGCTGAACTGGAATCTCTTACGGGCTTTCTTCTGGCCGAATTTCTTCCGCTCCACCATGCGCGAGTCGCGGGTCATAAGACCTTCTGCTCTCAAGGCCGGCTTGCTTTCTCCGTTTATTTTCACCAAAGCACGTGATATGCCAAGTGAAACTGCCTCTGCTTGACCTGTGATGCCGCCACCAGCAACATTCACGGTCACATCATACTGTCCTGCTTTTTCAATCACTTGAAATGGACGATGAACAGTATTCTGCAACGAAAGAGTAGGGAAGTACTCTTTCATATCGCGTTTGTTGATTACGATATTGCCGTTTCCAGGCTTAAGATAAACGCGGGCAACCGCAGTTTTCCTTCTTCCGAGTGAGTTGGTGATTTCCATCAGGATTATTGTGTGATCAGTTCAAAGAAACAGTACGTGGCTTCTGTGCCTCGTGCGGATGCTCCGCAGAACCGTAGGCATGAAGATTATTGAAAAGAGCGCTTCCAAGGCGATTTTTTGGCAGCATGCCTTTCACAGCACGTTTTACCAGACCAGCAGGGTCTTTTGCCAAGACTTGATCCACAGAGCGTTTGCGTTGTCCTCCTGGGTTACCAGTGTAATGGATGTACTCCTTGGTATCACGCTTGTTGCCAGTAAGGGCAACTTTCTCAGCGTTGATCACAATTACATTGTCACCACAATCAACATGGGGAGTGAAATTCACCTTGTGTTTTCCACGGATGTAGTTGGCCACAGTAGAGGCCAAGCGGCCTAGTGGTTGATTTTCAGCATCAATAACGACCCATTCCTTACTGGCGGTCTCCTTATTTGCCGAAATGGTCTTAAAGCTTGGTGCTTTCAGTTGTGCCATCTTAATTTACTTATTCTTTGCGTGTATTCTCCCCCGAATTTGGGGCTGCGAAGATAGATATGTTTTTTTGAAATCAACAACTGTTTGTAAAAAACTCTTCAACTACAAAGAAAGTTGTTCGATCACATGTTTTAAGCTCACATTCTCAATGCAGTGTACTTGGTCATTTAATTACGCCAAGCTCTTTCCCCACCCCTGTAAAAGCTGAGAGGGCTTTGTCCAATTGCGCTGTGGAATGGGCGGCAGAAATCTGAACCCGAATCCGAGCCTGTCCTTTGGCCACAACGGGGTAGAAGAAGCCAATGGCATATACTCCTTTCGTCAATAGCCGTTCAGCGAATTTTTGTGCTAACGGAGCATCATAAAGCATGATGGGCACTATTGGTGAATCGCCCGGTTTGGTATCCAGTCCGGCTTTGCGGATGCCTTCTTTGAAATATAACGTGTTTTTCTCCAAGCGGTCGCGCAGTTCGGTGCTTGTGCTCAATAGGTCGAATACGCGGTTGGCGGCACCCACGATGCTTGGCGCGAGGGAATTGGAGAACAGGTAGGGACGCGAACGCTGACGTAGCATCTCTATTACTTCCTTTTTACCAGAGGTGAAACCGCCCATGGCTCCGCCCAATGCCTTGCCAAGGGTAGAAGTGATGATGTCCACGCGGCCCATGACATTGTGATGCTCGTGTGTGCCACGTCCTGTTGTTCCAATAAAGCCCGTAGCGTGGCTGTCATCCACCATCACCATGGCGTTGTAACGGTCTGCGAGGTCACAGATCTCATTCAGACGGGCAATGTCCCCGTCCATGCTGAACACGCCATCCGTCACAATGATGCGGAAGCGCTGCGCTTGTGACGCTTTCAGTTGCTCCTCCAGATCGGCCATATCACTATGGCGATAACGGTATCTGACCGATTTGCACAAGCGCACACCGTCTATTATGGAAGCGTGATTGAGTTCGTCACTGATGATGGCATCCTCCGCTCCAAACAGTGGTTCGAACACTCCACCATTGGCATCGAAACAGGCAGCATACAGAATGGTGTCTTCCATTCCAAGAAAATCAGAGATCTTCTGCTCCAACGCCTTATGAGCATCTTGTGTGCCGCAGATGAACCGCACTGAGCTCATGCCATATCCATGCGTGTCCAAAGCATCCTTAGCGGCTTGAACAACCTCGGGATGAGACGATAAACCAAGGTAGTTGTTGGCACACATCACGATGACATCTTCGCCAGTGCTCACCTTTACTTGCGCACCCTGTGGTGTAGTTATGATGCGTTCTTTTTTGAAAAGCCCTGCATCTTGAATGGAAGTCAGTTCTGCTTTGAGAAAATCTTGAAATGCTCCGTACATGGATGTTGTTTTGAACGGGCGAATGTAGGGATGTTCGACTTCTTGGTCAGCCGATTGTGAGAGTTGGAAAGCTGCCCCAACGACTTCCGTATATTTGCAGTTCAATCAATAATTCATAAAAATCAACATACCATGGCTTTCGAATTACCGAAGTTGAAATACGCATACGATGCGTTCGAACCGCACATAGATGCCCGCACGATGGAAATCCATCACACCAAACACCACAATGCATACACCACCAATCTGAACAACGCTCTTGCCGGCACTGGCCACGAAGGCGATTCTATTGAAGAGGTGCTTGCTGCTGTGGGCAATTTTCCGCCAGCAGTGCGTAATAATGGTGGCGGTTTTTACAACCACAATCTTTTCTGGGAGGTGATGTCTCCAAACGGTGGAGGCAAGCCTTCAGGTGAAGTGGCTGCTGCCATAGATGCGGCATTCGGCTCGTTCGATGCTTTTAAAGAAGCGTTCAGCAAGGCCGCTGCTGGTCAGTTCGGCTCTGGCTGGGCTTGGCTCGTGGCGCACAAAGGAGGTAAGGTAGAAGTTGTTGGAACTCCGAATCAGGACAATACACTCATGCCTGGTGTTGGTAACGGTGGAACTCCTGTTCTCGGTCTGGACGTTTGGGAACACGCATACTACCTCAACTATCAGAACCGCAGACCTGACTACATCGCTGCATTCTTCAATGTGATTGATTGGGCAGAGGTCAGCAAGCGTTACGCTGCCGCGAAATAAGCCTCGGCTCACATTTTCTCCAAACGAAAGAGGCCCGACCAATTCAATTGGTCGGGCCTCTTTTTTCTGTTCGTAAGAACTATTCCACCGTAACTGATTTTGCCAAGTTGCGTGGCTGATCCACATTGCACCCGCGCAGCACAGCAATGTGATAGGAAAGTAATTGCAATGGAACGGAGGCCAACAACGGCATCAATTCCTCTTCTGTGGCTGGAACCTCGATCACATGATCGGCAAGCTCAGCAGCAACGGTATCACCTTTAGTAACGATAACGATCAGGCGACCTTTTCTGGCTTTCACTTCCTGTATGTTGCTGATCACTTTCTCGTAAGTGCCCTTTTTAGTAGCGATGACCACAACAGGCATTTCGTTGTCGATAAGCGCGATGGGGCCGTGCTTCATTTCAGCGGCCGGATAGCCTTCGGCATGGATGTAGGAGATCTCCTTTAGCTTTAAAGCACCTTCCAATGCCACAGGGAAGTTGTATCCCCTTCCCAAATAAAGGAAGTTGCGGGCATCTTTATATTGCTCGGCAATATGCTGCACCAATAGGTCCGACTTCAAGGTCTCTTCCACCAAGGCAGGAATCTGTTGCAGGCTGGCAATGAGCCGCTGCAATTTCGACTGGGCGATGGTGCCTTTTTTCTGCGCAAGATGAAGAGCCATCAAGGTAAGCACGGTGACCTGAGCGGTGAATGCCTTGGTTGATGCTACACCGATCTCAGGTCCAGCGTGAGTGTATGACCCCGCATCGGTAAGTCGAGCTATGGATGAACCGACCACGTTGCACACACCAATAATAGTAGCGCCTTTGGATTTGGCCAATTCCAACGCGGCCAATGTATCAGCCGTTTCGCCAGACTGTGATATGGCGATAACTACATCTTCCTCTGTGATGATAGGATTGCGATAGCGGAATTCTGACGCATATTCCACTTCAACAGGAATTCGGGCAAGATCCTCTATGAGATATTCGCCTACCAGACCCGCGTGCCAACTTGTGCCGCATGCCACAATGATGATGCGTTTGGCATTGACCATTTTCTGGTCAAAATCGATGATGCCTCCAAGGCGAACTGTTCCAGATTCTGCATGAATCCTTCCGCGCATACTATCGGCAATAGAACGTGGCTGTTCAAATATCTCCTTGAGCATGAAATGGGGATAACCGCCCTTCTCCAACTCCTCGAGATGCATCTCGAGTTCCTGCACATAAGGTGTCTTCGATTCATTACGGATGGTGCGGATGCGAATAGGCTGTCCTCTGCGCAACTCTACAATCTCCTCGTCCTCCAAATAGACCACGTTCTTCGTGTATTCCACTATCGGTGTGGCGTCAGAAGCCAAGAAGAACTCATCCAGTCCAATGCCCACAACCATTGGACTGCCCTTCTTGGCTCCGATGAGCATATCCGGATGATTCTTAGCGATGACCACAATTGCATAAGCACCAACAACCTGTGTGAGCGCAACGCGAACAGCATCTACCAACGCCAGATTCTCATTTTTCTTCACATCTTCAATAAGATGGATGAGCACCTCCGTATCCGTATCGCTCTTGAACTCATGACCGCGGTGACGCAGTTCTTCGCGCAGGGTATCATAGTTCTCAATTATGCCATTATGGATTATGGCCAGTTCCTCATTGCCAGAGTAATGCGGATGCGCATTGCGGTCGTTCGGCTCGCCATGCGTAGCCCAACGGGTGTGACCAATGCCAACGGTACCTGATAGGTCCTTACCCGCAGCAAAAGCCTCCAACTCGGCCACCTTGCCTTTGCATTTGTACACCTTGAGGCTGCTATTAAGCAATGATACCCCGGCACTGTCATATCCCCGGTATTCAAGTCTCTTCAGACCTTTTATCAGAATGGGATATGCCTCTTTGGTTCCTATGTATGCTACTATTCCGCACATGATGATTACTGTATAATTGTGTAGGTCAGTCGAAGTTTAAAAGGTCGGTCAGGATGTTCGGAGCCATTGAAAATCCCTCTACGTGCATTGACCGAGTTACCTGCATTCAGGATATACATTCCACGGTCAGGCTCAGTTGCTGCATTATTGATTATGTCTTGAATATGTCTTGCCACATTGAACACGTAATCCTTGTAAGTTGGGCGATACTCTCCACCATAGTGTCCAGCGATCTCGAATTCGTCTATCAGGAATACACTACTGTTAGCCGAGTCGATGCCCGTTGCTTTCAATGCCAGTGGAGGGCCATATGTGGAGATGTCTGAATCAGCCAGTGGCACCACGATCTCAGCCCGATTTATGGCAACGGTGCCTAGTTCTTTAAGCTTAAGAAGGTGCGGGATTTCCACTTTTAGTTTCAGCCCCGCCATGGATTGTATGTACAGCTTTTCTTTGCCCGCTTCGGTATTGCCCAAAATGGATGTAATTGCCACAGGATGTTGATGGCTGAAACGGGTATGCGTTGGGCTCAGCGCGTTTATCGGAAGTATGAAGCTCTTAGGGGCGGTGTCTGTGTAATAAAGTTCAACACGTGTGATGGAAGAAACCATGTTGAAATAAAGAATTGCCCCTTGTCCAGGAGCCAATCCAGGATTTTCGGGCACAATTGCCAAACCTTTGAAAGCGGATACGAATGCATCATTATCGGCCAAGGTTATGGAACTTGCATTCAGAATCTCCTGCCCGAATGCTGGGTCAAGTCGAATGCGAAGTGACGGAGCGAGTGTGTCATCTCCGGCCACAACGGATGAAATAAGATCAGGTCGGAAACCTATCTGCGCCAATGCCTCGGTGCCGATTGTCCGATTCACATTCGAATAATAGGTTGAGTCATCACTGAGGTCATCGAGAATTCGATATACCCCCAGATGTTGATAGCCGTTGAATTTGTCTACACTTCCGTAAGAACCTGCATATGCAAGATTCAGAACAATCGAGTCGATCTGCGGGGAATTTGGGAATGACACGTTTGTAGATGGCAGTCTGAATTGGGTGAACAATTCCGAACGTGTGGGGCCGAATTCAGGGTCATTCATCTCCCCGAAAAGATAGGATGTCAATCCAGATGTCATGACCGAATCATCGGTCACAGTGCTGACCACCACCGTGAATGTGTCAACCCATGCAACTGGGAAACCTTCGTCTTCTGGTAGTACTTCTATTCCTATCAGCTCGGGGTCCTGGCAGCTTGGAGTGACAATAGTGACTGCGAGCAGTGCTGAAAGCAAAAGCCGCAAGGGTTTAGGATAGGTCATCTATGGAAAAGGAGAAATCTACAGTCGGATTAAACTGAAATGACAGGATTCAGGCCCAAAAGTACCTGAATCCCGTCATTGAAAGCGTTTAAGAATGGTGTAGGGACAAATGTGGCAGACCCCAGTGTCAGTCGGCTAGAACAGATGTTTCGGCCAATACCTCAGAATAGAATTCCGAATAGGCGTCAATGTAAGTGTCCTCACCTTGGAATCCAAGAATCGGCTTGCCAGAAGCGGAAGCCAGTGCAAGAAGGTCTGCACTCACATTCTCATTGCCGATGATGATGGCGTCAGAATAGGATATTCCAGCTTTGGTAAGACCAAGAAAGCTGGTCTCTTCAAAAGCTTGCACGTCTGCATCGGTCAGGGTGTCGAACTTCACCTTTTGAGACATGCGTCCGTCAAGGTCGCTTGTGAACTTGTCCTCGTAAAGTGAGTAGACGATCTTCGAATTCTCAAAGATCGGATCATCCTTATAGACCGTCTTTACGAAAAATGGAAGCAATGATGTCATCCAACCATGACAATGGATCACGTCTGGAGCCCAGCCAAGCTTCTTTACTGTTTCCAGAACACCACGACAGAAGAAAATTGCGCGTTCATCATTATCAGTGAAATCAGCTCCGTTCTTGTCTGTCAAAGTGGCTTTGCGTTGGAAATATTCATCATTGTCGATGAAATAGACCTGCATGCGGGCCGGTTGTATGGATGCGACCTTGATTATCAGCGGATGGTCGTTGTCGTCAATGATGAGGTTCATGCCCGAGAGACGTATCACTTCGTGCAATTGGTTCCTCCTTTCATTCACATTGCCGAAGCGAGGCATGAAGGTTCTGATCTCTCTACCCCTTTCCTGTATTCCTTGCGGCAGGTGTCTGCCGATCATGCCCATGTGACTTTCGGGCAAGTATGGGGTTATTTCTTGTGAAACGAAAAGAACTCTCTCCTTGTTGGCCATGTGTAAGATGTTAAGAATTTGAAAAGCATGCAAAAGTAACTATAATAATTCCTTGAATTCACAAGCCCCATGGGACATAAGTAGCTCAATTCCCCTCTCCTTAAGCAAAAAATATAACTCTTGCAAGTGGGCATTTCATAGTTTCGCCCGCCCTTAGAAAACAGATACGAGGCATGCTTGTCTTTACCACCGTTGCCGAAATGAACCTTTGGGTTGACGCTCAAGCAGCTTCTGGCCGATCAGTTGGTTTGGTGCCTACGATGGGAGCCCTTCATACTGGGCATCTTACCATTGCCAAAAGGGCCATCTCTGAAAATGATGCTGTTGTGGTCACTGTTTTTGTGAACCCCATTCAGTTCAATAATTCGAAGGACCTTGAAAAGTACCCTCGCACATTTGAAGCGGATCGCAGTCAATTGCAGGATGCTGGAGTTCATGTGATGTTTTTTCCATCGGTAGATGAGATATACCCGGTGTCAGTTGTAGACCATTATGACCTTGATGGCTTGGATGCCTACATGGAAGGACCCAACAGGCCTGGCCATTTTGATGGTGTGGTTCAGGTTGTGACGCGTTTTTTCGACATCATAAGACCAACCCGCGCTTACTTTGGGGAGAAGGACTTCCAGCAGTTGGCCATTATTCGTCACATGACCGGGAAATTGGGTTATGAGGTTCAGGTCTTAGGATGTGAGACCGTACGTGAGTCTGATGGTCTGGCCATGAGTTCGCGAAACACCCTTTTGACGCAAGAATATCGTTCTGTAGCTCCCGAAATATTCAAGGTGCTTACATTTATTGAACACCGACTCTCAAGCTCAAGCATACAAGAGGTATCATCGATGGCCAAGCAGATGCTGGAAGCACACGACCTGAAGGTGGAGTATGTGGAATTGGTCGATCCTCAGAGCCTTCGACCGGTAAATGATGATTGGGGTGGGCATATACAGGCATGTATCGCGGTCTGGGCCGGAAGCGTTCGGCTCATCGATAATCTGAAAGTGAAATAATTACTTTTGCGGCCCCATGCAAATTCAGGTTCTCAAGAGTAAACTCCATCGGGTCACTGTAACGCAGGCCGACCTGAATTATATCGGAAGCGTCACCATTGATGAGGACCTGATAGATGCCGCCAACCTCATTGAAGGCGAGCGTGTTCAGATCGTGAACATCAACAATGGCGAACGCCTCGAGACCTATGTGATAAAAGGGGAACGCGGCTCTGGAATGATATGCCTCAATGGCCCTGCTGCGCGCAAGGTTGCGGTTGGTGATATCATCATTGTGATCGCATATGCGAGCATGGATTTTGAAGAGGCGAAGAGCTTCAAGCCTACACTCGTTTTTCCTGATACGCAGAGCAATCTGCTACGCTGATCCGCCACTTGAAAAGCAAGGCCCTTGATGTCCTGAAGGTCGTGATCCCTTTGGGGATCGGTGTCTATGTTGCATGGTATCAGTTCAACAAGCTTTCCACTGAACAGCTCGAGAGCATCATCTCGTCCTTTCGAAGCGCCAATTATCTCTGGGTGGCGCTCAGTATCATTCTGGGCTTTCTGAGCCATTGGAGCAGGGCCTACCGATGGAAGTTCCTGCTTCAGCCCATGGGCATCTCCACCCGGTTCATCAATAATCTGTTCTCCGTATTCATCGGTTATGTGGCCAACATCATTCTGCCGCGTTTTGGCGAGGTGTGGCGTTGCGTTCTGGTGGCCCGATATGAGAAGCTATCGTTCGAGAAACTTTTTGGGACCGTTGTGGCCGAGCGGATAGCCGATGTGATCGTTGTTTCGTGTGTTATGGTGGTCACGGTCATGTTGCAGCTCACTTTGCTTGGCGACAAGATAAACGAACTGATAGGCGACCGTTTCACAGCGGCCTCCATGCCGGCCACCATCATCAAGCTCGCGTTGGTCTTTCTTTTGGGGGCTATTGCAGCCTATGTGGCCTGGCGTTTTCTCAAGAGTTCAACGCACCCGTTGTTCGTCAAACTGAGAGGCTTGGTCACAGGTCTTGTGGAAGGGGTCACATCCATCTTGAGAATGGAGCGTAAAGTGAGTTTCGTGGCGCACACGCTTTTCATCTGGTCCATGTACATAGGCATGTTCTACCTGCCTTTTCTCGCGCTTCCGGACACGCAATCCGTGCCATTGGGCGGAGTGCTGGCATCGTTTGTCATGGGCAGTCTGAGCATTGCTTTGGTTCAGGGCGGCATAGGCGTCTATCCGATAGCGGTGGCACAGACGCTTGGCCTCTATGGTGTGCCGTATGAAAGCGGCCTGGCACTTGGCTGGATCATCTGGACATCGCAGACGGCCATGATCGTCATATTCGGTCTTGGTGCAATGGTGCTCATGCCTTTGGTGAATGCTGAAGACCGCGACCGGTCTGTCGGCACGTCCGACACGTTGGCTTGACCCACCACACAGCCCTCCCTTTTCAAAAGTGATACATTTGCCGCCATTCAAGCAATGAGATGGCAATAGGCAAAGGGGTACTTGTAATAGGTGCAGCAGGGCAGATAGGAACAGAATTGGTGATGGCCCTGCGCCAGCAGCACGGGGCTGACAATGTAGTGGCCTGCGACATAAAGACAGCATCTGATGAGGTGAAGGCGAGCGGACCTTTTGAGCAGTTGGATGTGCTCGACAAGCAAAGACTTCATCAACTGGTGAAGCAGTATGATGTGAGCCAGATCTATCTGCTGGCCGCACTGCTATCTGCTACTGCAGAGCAGAAGATGATGTCCGCATGGAAGTTGAATATGGACGGCCTTTTCAATGTGCTGGAGTTGGCAAGGGAAGGACAGATATCAAAAGTATACTGGCCGAGTTCCATCGCTGTTTTCGGGCCCGACACACCGAAGGTTCAAACACCACAGCAGACCATAACTGAACCCTCAACCGTGTATGGTATAAGCAAACTTGCCGGTGAGCGCTGGTGTGAGTACTACTTTAAAAAGTTCGGGGTCGATGTGCGCAGTCTCCGCTATCCCGGCCTTATCGGATACAAGAGTGAACCTGGGGGCGGCACTACCGACTATGCCGTTGACATATTTCACAAGGCTGCAAACGACCAGCCGTTCACGTGTTTCCTCAGAGGCGATAGCCGACTTCCCATGATGTATATGCCAGATGCCATCGCGGCCACCTTGGGCATCATGAATGCAGACGCTGACAAAGTGGTACTGCGCTCGGGCTACAACATCGCTGCTTTTGATTTCACACCAGAGGAACTGGTAGCCAACATTCGCGAATTCAAGCCCCAGTTTCAGGTCAGTTATGCCCCAGACCATCGTCAGGCCATTGCTGACAGTTGGCCCGGCAGCATAGACGACAGTGCGGCACGCGCGCATTGGGGTTGGCACAACACCTACGACCTGCGGGCCATGACCAAGGACATGCTGGTCAATCTTGCGCCTTAAAAGACTATTTGAATTCGGTGTAGCGAACATCAAAGGGGAGCTCGTAGCTCTCCTTGAACATCTCTATATCCTCTTGGATGCCATCATCATCCTCCTCAAACTCCCACAGCACCTTGGCCTCGTTGCCATGTTTGGCAGAACGTTCCAGTGCGGTGAAAAGGTCGGCCAGCGCTTTGGTGGTCGATGAGTTGTAATACTCCAATCGGACATGAATGGTACGGATCGGATTGTCGCTGTCCTGCAACGACCGGAAACGCATGATGAGCGGGTCGAAGAAATCCATGCCCTCCTCAGGGTACGACCTTCCTTCGATCAACAATATGGATTCTTGGCGGTCAAGAATCACCTTCGGACTCCTGTCAGTACCGTCTATGGTCCACTTTTCCATGCCTGCGTTTGCGTGCCGATAAAACTACATCTTCGAATTGAACCTGCAATCATTTCGTCTAAAACAAACGACTGGAACCAAAATTGTAATGTGTCGTAAACGCCCCGTCAAGTCAGTGCACCAATCCATTGCCATGAGAATCACCCTTATCCTACTCCTACTTATCGTTTCGGGCTCGCAGACCTTCTCGCAGACGGTCGATAAGAGCAAGATCAATCAGAAAGATGCCAACGAGCTGAAATTCGGTTGGTGGAAGATTCACAATACCGAAGGAAAATTCGTGGGGTATTCCGAAGGCCAGTTGGTGGAAGAAGGCGAATATGTCAACAACAAGAAATCGGGGGTCTGGACGAAATATTACCCTAACGGCAATAAGAAGCACGAGCTGACATTCACCAACAACGTGGCCAATGGATATGCCCGCATCTACTATCGCGATGGCAAGTTGCAGGAGGAGGGCATCTGGCAGCAGAACAAATGGTCAGGTCAATACAAGTACTACCACGAGAACGGGAATGTGAAGTACGATTGGAACTACAACTCATCCGGCAAGCGCGAAGGCGAGCAGAAATACTTTCACGCCAATGGCATGCTGCAGTATCTGGGTGATTGGAAGAACGGAAACGAAGCGGGCCAGCTTGTCGAATACTACGAGGATGGGTCTGTGAAGACCAAGCGTTATTTCAACGATGGCAAGATAGACGAGACCAAGACCCAAGAGTCGGTGCAAGGCAAGGTGTTCGATGAGAATATCAAGAAATATTCGGGCAAGGCGCAGCCCAAGCCCATGGGGCGTGGCGAGATCGTGGACGGTTTCAATCGGCTGTACAATGGCGATGGCACCGTATCCAAAGAAGGCGAATTCAAGAACAAGCAACTGATAGACGGCAAGGCATTCGTCTATCAGAACGGCAAACTGGTGAAGACCCTCGTATTCAAAGGGGGTGCTCAAGTTGCTGAATGATCCGCTGCTAACTACCTGCCACGCTTTCCGGTCGTTTTGATGCTGAAGGGCACCTTCACCGTCACCACAAAGTTCCGTCCCTGCTCGGGCACACCGATCAGCCTATAGCGGCTCAGGTGGTTCAGATAGGAGGTGTTCAACACGTTCTGCACCATGAAGCTCAACTCAACATGCGCAGCTTTGAACTTTGAACCCCGAACCTTGAACCCCAACCCCACATCCAGCAGATTGTACCCAGGCGTGGTCAGCTCGTTGCGGTCCACACGATTTTGCCCCAACACATATCTGTCGGCCACAAAGAGGTAGGCATCCTGAATAACCGAGATGCCCTTGTGCTGCAACCGCACCTCCGACAGCATAGACC
>JBFYQB010000259.1:0-3286 GCA_041302955.1 Flavobacteriales bacterium | reverse complement strand
CGCCATACTGAACCACAACATCCTCACCTCTACGGCCATCTATTCCTACACGCCATGGAGCATTGGTCAATTGGAAGAATGGTCCGCCACCAAGCAGCGCGACATGATGCCAGTGCTGGTGGCTGTTGAAGGCAATAAAGTGCTGGGCTATGGCACCTATGGCATGTTCCGGCCCAAGGAGGGATACCGTTTCTGCGTAGAGCATTCCATCTATATCGATGCGCTTGCGCAGGGCCAAGGCATCGGCTCGGCCATGATGCGGGCGCTGATAGACAGTGCCATCCGCCAAGGGCTGCACACCATGATAGCGGGTATAGATGCATCCAACGCAGAGAGCATCGCCTTTCACCGCAGGTTCGGCTTTACTGAAGTGGGGCTTTTGAAGGAAGTAGGCTTCAAATTCGACCGTTGGCTCGACCTGCAGTTCATGCAGCTGACGCTACCTGAGGCATAGGCGGTCTTCTACGGGATATAACTTCCTCTTTACAACTCAGAGAATCGGTTTGCTCTGCCGGACGTGCGTCCGAGACAACAAACTGGTCGGTTTGTCCTGTCGGACGTGCGTCCGAGACAATGAACTGGTCAGTTTGCTCTGTCGGACGTGCGTCCGAGGCTACGAACTGGTCGGTTTGCCCTGTCGGAGGTTCGTCCGAGGCAATGAACTGGTCAGTTTGCTCTGTCGGACGTGCATCCGAGGTATCAGAACAGGTCTTATTTCACCGTGGGGCGGCCGTAGATGGCAAATTTCATGATGCCCCAAAGCTGAAGGCGGTGCATGATGCTCGTTTGCAGCACACCCAGCCCATAGATGCTGCTGCGCTTGAAGTTGATGCTGCTGGCCTCTTCAAAGTACTTTGTAGGGCAGGTCACCTCGCCTACCTCAAAGCCGGCCATGAATATCTGGCTCAGCATCTGATTGTCGAACACAAAATCGTCCGAATTAGCTTCGAGGTCAATAGCCTCCAGCACCTCGCGCGAGAAAGCGCGGTAGCCCGTATGGTATTCCGATAGTTTTTGGCCGATAAGGATGTTCTGAAAAAGGGTCAGAAAACGGTTTGCCACGTACTTGTATATGGGCATACCGCCCTTGAGCGCGCCCTTGCCCAAAATGCGCGACCCGCAGACCACGGGATATACCCCATTGGCTATCATATAGGTCATCACAGGTATGAGCTTTGGCGTGTACTGATAGTCGGGATGCAGCATCACCACGATGTCTGCACCCAAGGAGAGCGCCTTTCTGTAGCACGTCTTCTGATTGCCTCCATAACCCAGATTGCGTTCGTGACGCACGATGTGCCTTATGCCAAGGCGTTCGCCCTCTCTGACCGTATCATCAGGACTGGCATCGTCCACCAGCACCACTTCGTCCACAATGTCGAATGGAATCTCCCGATAGGTGCGCTCCAAGGTGCGCGATGCATTGTAGGCCGGCAGCACCACAACGACTTTCTTCCCATTGATCATGGCGCAAAAGTAATGTGAGGTGCCAATGCTATCTGCCTATCCATGGAAGGTGCGTCCCTCCTTTACCATCCTGCGCAGCAGCACGCTGGCGCGGTAGCGGTCCTCGCGATAGTCATCAAACAAGGCATCGAGCGCAGCCAGCACATGGGCGGGGCCTAATTCGTCTGCCCATGCAAGCAGCCCTTTGGGATAATTGACGCCTTTGGTCATGGCCAGATCCATGTCCTTGACAGATGCAACCTGCATATGTACGGCATCAATGGCCTGATTGATAAGGCAGCAGAGCACACGGTCCACTATCGCCTTGCCCAGTGCTTCGTCCGTGTTGGGGTCTGGTCGCAGGGCACCTTCTGCATGGTCATAATACCCACGGCCCGACTTGCGGCCCAGAAGTCCGGCCTCCACCTTGCGCTGCTGAATGATGGACGGGCGGAACCTTCCATCCTGAAAAAAGGCGTTGAACACCGTTGATGTCACTGCAAAGTTGATGTCGTTGCCTATAAGGTCCATCAATTCGAACGGTCCCATTCTGAAACCGCCATAGGTGCGCAGGGCGTGGTCTATCGTGGCCTCATCGGCCATGCCTTCCTCCAGTATCCTCAGCGATTCGCCATAGAACGGACGGGCCACACGATTGACAATGAAGCCCGGTGTGTCTCTGGCATAAACGGGTGTCTTGCCCCATTGGCGCATCAGGGCATACAGCTGCGCTGCAAGGCCCTCGCCTGTGAGCATGGAAGGAACCACTTCTACCAAGGGCATCAGGGGGGCAGGGTTGAAGAAGTGGAGCCCCAACATGCGCTCAGGATGGCGCATTTTTCCAGCAATGGCAACCACGGGCAAGGATGATGTGTTGGTGGCCAGCACGGCCTGTGCATCGCATATCATCTCCAGTTCCTGAAACAGGCCTTGCTTGATCTCCAGGTCTTCGATGATGGCCTCTATGACCAGATCGCAGCGCTTCAGGTCGTCCATGACGCGGGTGTAGGTGATGCGCTTCGCACATGCCTTGGCCTCGTCCATGGTCATCTTTCCTTTCTCTGCCAGCATGGCAAACACTTTCTGATGTCCTTTGGCAGCACGTTCCAGCGCATCGGCATTGCTGTCGTTGAGCCATACACTGTGCCCGGCCTGAGCGGCCACTTGCGCTATGCCGCTTCCCATGGAACCGGCACCTACCACCCCTACTCTGTTTATCGTCATCTGTTCCTGTATATCGGCTCTGCTTGCCTTGGCCTGCGTGCTGTGGACTACTTAATCTCTTCCCTCACCTTGGCCAGCACTTGGGCCACTGTTGCGGCCGTGGTGGTCAGCTCGTCCTCGGTATGATCGCAGGTGATGAAGAACCTGAGACGTGATTCGCTGTCTGCCACCGCAGGATAGAGTATCGGCTGCACATTGATACCTGCCTCGAACAACCGATGGGCCAGCACCAGTGCATGTGCCGAATTGCGGATGATGATGGGCACAACGGCCGTGCCTTTGCTGATACCGGTGTCAAGACCTTTTGCCTTGGCGGCTTTTACGAACAGCTCGGCATTGTCGCGCAGTTTCTTGGCCCTCCATGGTTCCTGTTTGAACAGCCGTGCTGCCGCCAGTGCCGCACCTGCATTGGCCGGGCTGATGCCAACGCTGTAGAGGAATCCGGGCGTGGTGTATTTCATGTAGTTGATAAGCGCCTTGGTGCCGGCAATGTATCCACCACAGCTTGCAAACGACTTGCTGAAGGTGCCCATCCAGAGATCGACATCAGCAGCGTTCACATTGAAATGCTCACGGATGCCACAACCTGTTTCGCCCAGCACGCCCATGCTATGGG
>JBFYQB010000258.1:0-11963 GCA_041302955.1 Flavobacteriales bacterium | reverse complement strand
ACGAATGCTCTCTGTGCCTCTGTTTCTCTGTGTGAAACAAAAATCACGAATGAAATTTTGATGCGTAGCTCCTCCTCCATCGGTCGTTCCTGTCGCGTTTCTCTAATGCCTACCTTTCGCGGTCGTTTTATGATTCCCCCGTTTCACCTAGTTGTTGCTCTTCTTGTGTTGGTGGCTTCGGCTCCAGCGTGGGCCCAGTTGCAGGTCAATACCAGCCAGACCCCGCAGCAATTGGTGGAGGATGTGCTGATAGGGCAGGGGGTGGAGGTGAGCAATATCCAGTTCACAGGCGACCCGCTGTCCCGCGGTTATTTCAACGGCACTGCTTCCAACATCGGACTTACAGAGGGCGTATTGCTCGCCACTGGCAAAGCGACCGATGCCATCGGCCCCAACGAGACCCCTTTCAGCGACCAAGGCACCGACTTTGGCCGTCCGGGCACACAGGCGCTCACTACCCTTGCCGGATTTCCCACCTATGATGCGGCCATCTTGGAGTTCGACTTCGTTCCCTCGTCCGACACCGTGCAGTTCCGCTATGTGTTCGCCTCTAACGAATACATGCTGTATGTGGGGGCGAATGTCAACGATGTGTTCGCATTCCTTATCAGCGGGCCGGGCATCGTAGGCGAGCAGAACATTGCACTCATTCCCGGAACGACCACGGCCATCTCCATCGACAATGTGAATGCCAACCAGAACCCGCAGTATTACATCGACAATGGCGACCAGTCTTCCGATATCCCCGGCCTTACCGTGGAATACAACGGCTTCACCGTTCCGCTGGTGGCCACTGCCATTCTCACACCTTGCGAGACCTACCATATCCGCCTCGCCTTGGCCGATGGGGGCGATGGGCTGTATGATAGTGCGGTGTTTCTCGATGCAGGAAGTTTTAGCAGTCCTGTCATCAGTCTGGAGCCCTCTACCAACTTCTCGGCCTCGGCCAGCGAACTGGTGCTGATAGAAGGATGCAGCGAGCTTACGCTCAATTTCCAACGTTCCGAACCTGTGGACAATGCCCTTACGGTGGGCATCACCTTCTCAGGGACTGCCACACCGGGGTCGGATTTTACGGGCATAGGCAATTCCATCACCTTCCCTGCCGGGCAGACATGGGCGCAATATGCCGTGCAGATGGTGAACGATGGTACGGCAGAAGGAAACGAGACGGCCATCATCTCCTTGGAGCAGACCAATCCCTGCGCCACAGGCCCGGTGCAGAACGTGGAGTTCACCATTGCCGATGCACAGCCCATGTCCGTGCAGACTTCGCCCGCAGCCACCTTCTATTGCCCTCAGGATTATGAGATCGTGGCAGTGGTCACGGGTGGTTATCCCGTCTACAATTATGTATGGAGCGGCATGCCGGCCGTAAGCGGGGCAAGTGCCACGGTCTCACCGCTCACCACCACCAACTATACCGTCACTGTTACCGATGCCTGCGGCTTCACCGCTTCATCATCCACCAACATCACCATGACGGGCTATGCGCCTGTGGCCGTCACGGTGGCCGATGTGGTCATCTGCGGAGGGGAGGATGCCTTGGTCGAAGCGGTTGTTGCAAACGGTGGGGGCACCATCGATTATCTCTGGGATACGGGTGTGACCGATCAGAGCTATACAGCCAATCCCGCTGAGGATACGCAGGTCTATGTGCAGGTGACGGACAGTTGCGGCTTCACGGCCTCGGACACGGCCATGATTCTCGTGGATGATTTTGAGGCTGCGTTCACCTTCGAACATCAGCGCAACGATACCTATCAGTTCACCAACGAATCGTCTCAGCCCGAAGTGGTCTATTGGGACTTTGGCGATGGCACTTCGTCCGATGACCTCAGCCCGCGCCATGTGTTTGCCGAAGAGGGTACCTACACGGTCATTCTTACCGCCATCAATGCCAACGGTTGCGAATCGTCCGATACGGTAGAGGTGATATCCTATCTGCCTACACGGATCTATTTCCCCAACAGTTTCACACCCAATGGGGATGGTCTCAACGATATGTTCGGCATGGTGGGCGAAGCGTACAAAGGCTATAAGCTCATCATCTACGACCGTTGGGGACAAGAGATATACGAAGGGGTGCACTATGATGCCAATGCATGGGATGGAACCATTGGCGGCACGTTGGTGCCACGGGGCCAATATCTCTACAAGGCCGAAGTGGTTCCTCCTGCGGGGATGAATGTGAAGGTGGAAGGAACCATAATGGTATTACCGGACTGATGACCGCCAGTGAAGAAAGGATTACTCGCTTGTGCGCTACTGCTGTTGACACTGCCCATGGGCAGCTGGGCAACGCATATCGTAGGCAGTGAGATCTACTACACCTGTCAGGGCAACGGCCAGTATCTCATCACCCTCAAGGTCTACCGCGACTGCCTGCTTGGCGAGGCTCCATTCGATAGTCCTGCCGTCATCTCGGTCTATAACAGCTCGGGTGGCCTTATAGACAACCTGTCGGTCTACTACGACCAGACATCGCAGGTACCTGTCGTCATCAACAATCCTTGCTTGCAGGCGCCTCCTACGGTCTGCGTGGAAGAGGCCATCTATACCACCACCGTCACCTTGCCTTTTCTGGCCGGTGGCTATCATATCGCCTACCAGCGTTGCTGTCGCAATGGCACTATTGTCAACCTCGACAATCCCGGTGCGCAAGGGGCCACATCGTATGTGCACATCCCCGAACTGGCCCTCAACACGTGCAACTCCGATCCCTATTTCAATGCCTTTCCGCCCATAGCGCTCTGTGCTGGCGACCCTTTGGTCTTCGATCATTCGGCCACCGATCCCGATGGTGATCTTATCGTCTACTCGCTTTGCGCGCCTTACATCGGTGGCACACAGTTCGATCCTGCTCCAAGCCCTGCCTCTGCACCGCCCTACGATCAGGTGACATGGTCGGCAGGCTACAGCTCAGGATTTCCAATGGCCTCTGCTCCTGCGTTGGCCATAGACCCTGTTACCGGTCTACTTACGGGCACACCTACGCAGCAAGGGCAGTTTGTGGTCGGTGTCTGTGCCGAGGAATACCGCGATGGGCAGCTCATCAGTGTGAACAAGCGCGATTTTCAGTTCAATGTCGTCAGCTGTGTCAGCAACATCGAGGCGGTCATTCCGAGTTTCACAACCTTTCATGACCCATGCAGTGGGCGAGAGGTGACGTTCGACAATGCCAGCATCAACGCCAGCACCTACCTCTGGGACTTTGGAGTGCCCAATGTGGACAGTGATACCGATTCCGATCAGTTCCCCACCTTTCTGTTTCCCGATACGGGTACCTATACCGTCACGCTTATCGCAAATCCCGAATATCCTTGTGCCGATAGTACCACGCAGCAAGTGGTGGTGTTCAATCCGGTAACGGCCGAGATTCCGCCTTTGGATGGCCAATGTGCCGATGGCAATGCATTCAGTTTTCAGGCAGGTGGTCAATTCGGCTCTGGAGCTTCTTTTCTCTGGGAATTTGAAGATGCAGTTCCTGCCACTTCCACCGATATGGATCCCGAAGGCATCGTGTTCAACGGGTTGGGTGAGTTCAATGTGAGTCTCACTATTTCAGAGGTGATCTGCACCGCGCAGGATCAGGAGGTCATCGTTACCTATCCGCGACCCGAGGCCAGATTTCCTGCTGGGCCACACATCGGTTGCATGCCCTTTTCTGTCCAGTTCATCGATTCATCCTATTCTGCCACCGGACATCAGCGTCTGTGGGATTTTGGCGATAGCACCTATTCAGCTGCGGTAAATCCTACGCACACCTTTACCCAGGCAGGCACCTATGATGTTTCATTGACCATCTGGACCTCCAGCGGCTGCATAGATACTGTGCAGGTCACTGCGCCATTGGATGTTACCGCTCATCCATTGCCCACAGGCGAGTTGACCGTTTCGCCCGACACGCAGAGCATTTTCAATCCTGACTTCACATTATCGGGTTTCTCCAACGATGCCTTGTTCTGCACCGTTATTCCTGGCGTGAACGATACGTTGAACGCACCCATGCAGGGATGCGAGTTCCAGTATTCGTATGCAGACACGGGCAATTACTATCCGATGCTCATCGTTGTCAATGAGTTCGGTTGCGTAGACACGGCCACAGCCTTTCTGCGTGTCAGGCCCGAATTCAGGTTCTGGTTGCCCAATGCCTTCCGACCGGGCGGCAATCCACGTAATGATACATGGGGCCCTGTTGCCATGGGGGTCAGGGATTACAAGTTGTGGGTCTTCACCCGTTGGGGACAGGAGGTGTTCTACAGCGAGGATCCTACAGAGATGTGGGATGGCACAGTTTACAATAAAGGCAACCAAGAGGTTGTGCAAGGAGTCTATGCCTATAAGGTTGCTTTCCGATCTGTGGATGGTAAGCCCTACGAGTATCTGGGCAGCGTCACATTGGTGAAGTGACATTTAAGTAACAGTCTCTATTTTTGTCTTTTCGTTTGTCTGATTTGAAACACGTCTATCATCCAGTGCTCCTTCTCTTGTTTGCGTTGATGCCGTTAGGGGCGTTGGCACAGATGGTGGTCACTACCGGGCAGACAGCGCAGCAGTTGGCCGAGATAATTGCAGGTGCGGGTGTTACGGTCAGTAATGCAAGTATCACAGGTTCGGCACAGGCCATCGGAGCATTTACCACCGGTGCCAATGCCACTGGGTTGAATGTGCCTTCAGGGGTGCTGTTCGGAACAGGCAATGTCACGGACTACAGTCAGAATCAGATGCAATTCGCAAGTTCGGCTCTCGGCACTCCGGGCATCCCCTATCTGGCCAATCTTGCGGGCATCACATCATTGGATGGGCTCATATTGGAATTCGATTTTGTGCCCAACGCAGACCTTGTTTCCTTCGATTATGTCTTCGGTTCAGAAGAGCATCCTTCATTTTCGTGCAATCCCACCTTCAATGACATTTTTGCCATAACCGTGCAAGGGGTGTCGGTACCGCTCAACGAAACGCTTATCACATTGGTGCCCGGCACTTCCACTCCGGTCTCCATCGGTACGGTCAACAATCAGGGCTGTGGCAACCAGAATTACTATGTGGACAATACGGTGCAAAATAGCCCGTATGTGGTTTTCGGTGGATTCACCACTGTGCTTCGGGCCGAAACGGCTGTGCAATGTGGCGAGACCTATCGTCTGAAGATGATGATATCAGATGGTGGCGACTCCTCCTATGATACGGGTTGTTTTGTGAAAGAGAACAGCTTGACCACGGGCAACATATCTGTTCAGACCTCTACCGCCACAGGCGACAACTTCGTCTATGAGGGATGTAGTGAGGCCACAGTGACCATTACGGTCAATGGCCCGCCTTTGGCTCAGGATTTCGATATTCCGATATGGATATCAGACGCCTCAGCTCAATCTGGTGTGGACTACACCCCGCTTACCGTATTCAATGCCGACAGCACTGTCACCATGCCAGCTGGGCAGAGCAGCATCTCATTTGCCATTACGGCCATAAATGATAATCAGGCGGAGCAAGCGGAGTTCATCGAATTCGTTTTCATCAATTCCACTTGTGGCACCACAGACACGTTCCGGATATTCATTGCCGACCTCGTGCCCATTAGTGTCGAGACCAGCAACGATACTACCATCTGCATCGGCAATGCGATAACCTGGGCGCAAGGTGTTGGAGGTGGCGGTCTCTACACCTACCAGTGGGACAACAACATGGGTACTTCGCAGAATATCACTCCTGCTCCTACCGTTACCACTACGTATAATGTCATTGTTTCCGACAACTGCGGTTCTACGCCTGCCACGGCCGATGTCGTAGTAAGTGTGGATGGAGGTCCATCTGCATTTGCGGGCAATGATGTGGAGGTATGCGTAGGTGGTAGCGTGCTTCTCAATGCGTCTTCAAACACTCCCGGGGTTTCCTATGCTTGGTCTCCCGCAACAGGGCTCTCCGATCCGAACATTGCCAATCCTATGGCCACGACCGCTGTAGATCAGACCTACACGCTTACAGTTACCCGAAATGATGGATGCAGCAATACGGATGATGTGGACGTCATCATCACGCCACCGCCCACTTCCGATTTTCTGCTGCCCGCCTTTGGCTGCACTGGCAAGCCGTTGATAGCTACTTATGATGGCAATGCGAACGCATCTGCTCAATTCCTTTGGGACTTTGATGGAGGAACCGTTACAAATGGCAGCGGTATCGGACCTATAGCCGTCATGTGGTCACAGCCCGGAGTTTATGATGTGACACTTACTGTTGCTTGGGGTGGTTGTGTGTCCACATCTGCTACCGAGCAAGTGGAGATACTGAGCGCTCCTGTAGTGGATGCTGGCCTGGATTTTTCAATTTGTCCAGGCGAGACGGTGAATATCGGTTCTGTACCACAGCAGGGAATCGTATACTCTTGGAGCCCGGCAAATGCGGTATCATCTCCTGCCACTGCCATGACGGACGTGGTTGGCGTCAATGGATCACACGAAACCGTTGAACTTCCATTCATACTGGCCGCAAATGAACAAGGCTGTGTGAGCACCGATACCATGTTGCTCACCGTTTACGCTAAGCCTACCGCAGAATTTGAGATTCCCGCAGGTCTTTGCTTCAATGTCAATTCCTTCAGCTTGGAGGCTGGAGGTTATTTCGGACCTGATGCCACTTTCTACTGGAATTTCGGTCCGGGGGGTTTTCCAGGTTCTTCAACACAGCAGAACCCACAAGGATTCATTTTCAATGAGCCCGGAATCCATGATGTGCGGCTTGCAATAGCCGACAATGGCTGCTTGAGCGACACCTTCATTGCTCCAATTGAGGTATTTGAGATGCCGATTGCCGATTTCGCGGTAGACACCAATCAAGGTTGTGAGCCTTTTGGGGTTCAGTTTTTCGACCTTTCATACAACGGCAATAGTCCATTGTATTACCAGTGGCAATTGGGCAATGGAGCTACATCTTCGTCAGCTACACCATCATGGACATATGCACAAGGGGTGTATGATGTACGATTGCAGGTGACCACCACGAAAGGTTGTTCCAACGCGAAAAACCGAACAGGATATATCATCTCACATCCCAAGCCAACGGCATATTTCTCACTGAATGCCTCCGTTCTGGATATTCTTGGGCCAAGAGTAGTAGCCACCAATCAAGCAACAGGAATTGAAAGCAGTTTATTCATCTTTGATCCTTTTGGGGTCGAAGTTGATGCCATGCAGGCAATTTTCGAATATCCTGATACAGGCATTTTCCCGATAACCCAGATCGTCACAACAGAGTTCGGATGTAAGGACACCTTGGCCACCACTGTCGAGGTGAAACCTCACTACACCTTTTACATTCCAAGTGCTTTCACCCCTAACGACAATGGGATAAACGAGGTATGGGCTCCACACGGGGAGAACGTGATGCTGTATGAATTACGGATCTTCAATCGTTGGAATCAACAGATATTCCAGTCGTCTGATATGGAGACCGGTTGGGATGGCACTTTTAACGGAACTCCGGTGCCACAGGGTGTTTATACCTATCAGATCGAGCTATACGATACGCTTGGTGAACCACATGAGTATGTGGGCAGATTCACTGTGATGCGCTAGCACTTAGCGAATAAAGGACGCGCGCAGCACTTTGTCTGCATAGTCAACAAAACTCCAATCTGGACCGTCCCACATTCCGCCATAAATATGGCTCAGGCGGATATTCAGCACGACCAATACCGCAAGAATAATAAAGGCGGCATAGCGCAGGAATAGCTGCGATGCCAGCATGCGCTGTAAAGCAAAGCCCAACGGCAGCGTCATCAGGGTGAAATACTCCACATAGCATCGGTGACCGAATGCCCCTCCGAACCACCAGGCCCACCAACTTCCAAAAATGTAGGTAGCAACAAGCAGTATGATGGGATTCATCCATCGCCCTGCCAAGTGGTGGTGCCAATGCAGCCACATTCCCCACGCAATAAGGAACATCAGCGGGGTGTATAGGAACAGCCCGTTCTGCGGACTGAAGAGCACCGAGAGCATTTTCGGGGCAAGCCAATTGCTGAAGCCCTCATCCCCATAGGAATACCACAACAGATTTCCTGTGGTATGCTTCCAATAGACCAATTGCGGTGCGAATACCAAGAGCAGGATCGGGATGAAAAGGAGCAGTTGCAATCTCTTGCTCCACCAGAATCCGATCTCATTGCGCACCGAATTGCCCATCAGCAATGGAGCAAATGCGATAATGCCATTTGTAGGTCGGATCAGGACAATCATGGCCAAAATGCCCGTCATCGCTGCGAGCCATTTCTTCTCGCCATTCCTAAATCGCTGAGCAGAAAGCAGAAAGACGCTGAAAAGGAAGAAGGAATAGACATGCGACATGCCCGCCTCTCTCACGGTGTAGTAGAAAAGGTTTGTCGCAAGAAAGATCAGGATCAGAACCCCATAGATCACCCTTGGAGTGAACCATGCAGAAAGCCATTTATTGAGCAGATACAGTCCTGTGCTCATATAGAATACGGCCGCGATGAGAATGCCCCACGCATAGGGTGCAGACCGTCCATCTCTCGGGTGGCCGAGCATGGGCGCCAGAACAAGGCCTGCGAAAACGAATGGCGACTGCATCAATGCAACTCCGCACGTATACTTGGTAAACGTTCGCTCCACGCCATCGGGGCCCGTTACAAGTGTGCAGCCATTGACAAAGGGCACATCCTCAAATCCATCATGCACCAATAATGCCGGCAGATAGATGTAGTAGCCTTCCGCATCGGCCCATATAACACCTTTGATCGCGTCACCACGATGGAAGAATGCACTGAATCCCAATGCGATGATGAACAACAGCGGGGAGAACCAACGCTCAGGGTTCATTCAGGGGGATGTTGTTGTAGTAACGCTGTCCGTTGGATGAATTCCGAACGTTCTGTGTCAATGGGCGCAATAAGGTTCGGCAGATGGTTTCGCCACTTTGTCTGAACCAGAATCGGAACGGACTGTCACCCGTTGCCTCAAATGGTTGAGCAATGCGAAGCCATCCGTTTGTGAGGTCGGCATTTGCAGCACATCGTTTTGAGTAGAGTTGCGCCCTGCCTTCCGTCCATTCAAGAATAGGCAAGGAAGTGGATTTCGGGTCTATTCTTATCCAAAAGCTGAATTCATAGCTGCCCTCAGAAATCAGGGTGTCCAGTAACATTTCATCTTTTGCAATGAATGTTTCTGCAGTGTGCAGGAATGGTGTCTCCACAGCCAAACTGTCTGAGACTGCTTTATTTCTAGCAGTTTGATAGGCCTGTTTCAAGTAGGCTACATTGAGGCGGAACAGCCGATACGTTCCTCTGGAGATGAGCAGATTTGCATGGTCTATTAAAAAGCGTTCACCTGCTGTAAGTTGGCCTTCATCAACCACTATCAACAACAGATCGCGGTCGCTTGCCAGCTTGTCAAGTATCGCATGGGGCATCAATGGGGAGGCCACCAATTGGGCCAATTGCTCGGTCACAGAAAGCGAGGTGCGCGACATCACCCCGTTCATCATCGGTATCCCTGTGGAAAATGCGGCCTGCATCGCAATTGGGGTTGCTTTGGAGAATGGGCTGAGTTCCACTTTCTCAGAACCGATAAGTTCAAACGGCAATGGGATGATGGCTTGGAAATTTGCTGGATCAATGTCATTTGAAAGCAGGTCATTTCTAAAAGTGGGCCCAAAGAACTCCTTGCCGTTGCGGTTGGTGATCATCTGTTCCTTCACCGCCTTGATATTCACGATGGCGTCAAGCGTCCACCAGCCAAGACTGAGAAACACAAGGGAAATAGCAAGGGGTTTCAACTGTCCGTTCGATCGCGAGGCGAGAAAGCGGTACATCCGATAGAGGTAGACAACAGCCCAAACTGCGAAAACATAATAGAACACCCATGCCATGCGTCCCAGCGAACGGAATTGGCGAATGGCACTGAAATGTTCTCCCAGCCAATGGAGTCCCAAATGATGAAACACCGCCATGCTGAAAAGTAGAACGATGAACGCAGGTATCCAAACAGATTGCAGGGCATTCGGCAAAACGGGATTCATCGCGCTACGCCACTTCCTTTTATAAGCAAAAAGCGCCAATGCACAGACTCCTATAAAGGTGGGTACCAGCCCAACAAAAGCATAGCCTTCCCAATGTGCTGGCACGAACAGTCGGAAGAAGTAGCTTGTAAAAAGGCTCCTGAATGGCTCCATCACAGGCACGAAGACGCTTTGAAGGGATGCCACATAACCAAACAGCCCGTAGGGTGCAGCGGGACGATCTGTGTATGGGTCCGCTATTGCCATGTAAGCTGTGAACGCCACAAAGGGGAACAACAGCGCGACCAACTTTGGCAGAAATGCAACAGGCTTTTTTTTACGGAAAACAAACAGCACACCATCCCAAAGCAGTACCGACCCCAAGAAAGCAACAGCAATGAGCAGATAGTAGGGCTGAATGAATGTGAATGCCAAAACGGACAGCGCCAATAGCAGTGTCCATAGCCATGGCCTGCTGGCTTCCATGCGGATGAGCAGATACCAGATAAGGGGAATGAAGAATGTATAGCTGAGCGCATAGTGTCCGGTAAATCGCGCCAACTGCGGGCTGAGAAAGGCAATGACCACTGCAAAAGGCACTGCGAACCATGGCCCTACCATACACTTTCTTAGAATAAGATAGACCAAGGCCGCGCAGAGCATCAACGAGCCGATCATCAACAGATTCATGGTAGCGATGATCTGATGCCCATTTTCTACTGTGATGTTCGCCTGCTGAAGCATCCATGTCACCAGAGGTTGTCCATCAGCAAATAGCAGATGGTCTCCGAAAGGATAGAGCATGCCTTTGAAATCCCATCCGTTACCATGAACTGCCTGATAGGCCACTGTGAAATAGTTCTTCAGCCCATCGCCTTCTGCTCCGAAAAGATATGCGCCCGGTTCTCGGAAAATATCAGCATAGAAGCGAATGCATACAAGTCCACTGACGACCAGCAAGGCCAAAAGACCAAGAAAGTGATATGTGTGCTGACGGTTCAAAGCCGGAAAAGTAAGCGTAACAGGTTGCCAACCTCACGAATCAGAATGCCCAATTTAGGAGATGGCAGCAGAATACCCTTTTTCAATTCTACTTCAATGGGGAGAATGCGCAACCCTTGTTTGGAGGCTTTCTGAATGAACTCAAGGTCGAAGAGATATCGGTTAATAGTCGTGGTGAGGAAAACCTGACGTCCACGGCTGTTCATTCCTTTGAGTCCACCTTGTGTATCGCTGACCCTGAGTCCAAAAGCAATGCGGTTCACAGTTCTCATGGAATGTGACAGCCACCTTCTGAACGGAGATAGAGAGTCGTAGTAGCTGGCACCACGACTTGCTACAATGATGTCCGCCTCATCGTTCGCAAGCCTGTGGTAAAAATCCACCACATGAAGGTTCAGATACGGGAAGTCCACATCGGTATAGATCTGAATAGGGGAAGTACTTGACAGTATACCCAAGCGGACAGCATGACCTTTTCCTTGATTGCCATTGGATCGGGTGATTCGGATTCTTGAATTTAAATGCAGCAGAATCGTTTCTGAATCTTTTGTAAATCCTGTTAATGAACCGTCATCTATCAGAATCACTTCTTTAAGAGTGTTTTCTCCAAGTGATGATTCAATTTCAGTAACGGCATCAGCCAAAGTCTTTTCCCAACCTGACCTCGGATTGAAACACGGAACAATAAGGTCAAAAGGATACGGCATGTCTATGGGCGAAAATAGGGAATAGCCTACATCGCTTGATTCAATAAATTCTCAGGTAGAGAATGAGGTGGTGTAACTGCCAATATGTCACACCTGCTCCGCCTTTTGCCTACCTTTGCACTCCCTAATTTTTATCATGCATTTGAACGAGACCACCGAAAAAGTAATTCTAGAAGAACGCCAAGGCGAGGCCATCGATCTGCCTTCAGACAACGGCAACGGCAAGAAGCTCTATGT
>JBFYQB010000257.1:0-3892 GCA_041302955.1 Flavobacteriales bacterium | reverse complement strand
CATCCATGCCTTTGCCTGTAAGTATGCGCACCACGCTCGTGCTTCGGGCGGCACTCAGGTCCCAATTGTCGCGAAACCGTGCAGTGCTGATCGGAATGCTGTCCGTATGGCCTTCGATCTGAATGTTGATGTCGGCATTGCGCTGGAGCACATCCGCAAGTTTCACCAGTGCATCTGTTCCTTTTACTTCCACAGCATCACTACCGGAACGGAAAAGCAACTTGTCGCTCATGGAAACATAGACCTTGCCGTTGCGCATCTCCACGCTCAATTCATCGGCATTGAAACCCAATAGTGCATTCTTGATACGGTCGCTGAGGGCGTTCATCAGCTCGTCCTGCTTCTTCACAATATCCTCCAACACTTTGAGGCGTGCCTCGCGGTCTTTGAGCAATTGCTCCTTATCGGCCAACTGTGATTCTTTGAGCATCAGGTTGTTGCTCAGGCTTTCCACCTCCTCGCCAGCATTCTTCATCAGGTCGTTGTAACGCTTCTGCTGCTCTGCGATATTCTCGTTGAGGCCCTTCTCACGGTCGATTCCGGCCGCCACATCGCCTTCAAGGCTCTTGGTGCGGGCACAGAGCGAATCGCGCTCAGCCACAGAAGCCTTGTAGCGCTTGCTTTGCAGGGCAGGTTTCTTTTCTGATTGCACACCGCAGGGAATATGGGTGGCGCAAGCACTCATAAGTATGCTAAGTGATAAAAGTATGGGAAAGAAGGGATTGAATCGGGCTGTCATGGGCGTAATGTGAATGAAACTATGCGTGCAAAGCTAACCAACCCACCGGGCATCCGGGCTTTAAGATTAGCTTCGCCCGACTCACACCAAGCTGATGCGCACCGTTTCCATAGTCGAATTCCTTGAGATGAGCGCTACCACTCCGATAGCGGATGTGCGGTCTCCGGGCGAATTTGTGGCCGGCCACATTACAGGAGGCACGAACATTCCGCTTTTCACCGATGAGGAGCGCGCTTCTGTGGGAACACTCTATAAGCAACAAGGTCAGAAAGAGGCGATAGAGAAAGGTCTGGAATTCGTGGGCCCGAAGATGCTGACGTTGGCAAAACAGGCCGAAGACACCGCAAAGGACGGCCAACTGCTGGTGCATTGCTGGCGAGGCGGAATGCGCAGCAACCGCATGGCGTGGCTCTTCGAACAGATGGGCCTGAACTGCTCGGTGCTCGAAGGTGGATATAAGACTTATCGCAATCACATTCTGAGCTCATTCACCCGACCGCTGAATCTGCTGGTGCTATCTGGCCCCACTGGAACCGGCAAGACGGAAGTGCTCCTGGCCTTGCGCGAAATGGGCGAACAGGTGATAGACCTCGAGGCATTGGCCAATCACAAGGGGTCGGCCTTTGGTGGACTGGGCATGCCCGCGCAACCCTCCAGCGAGCAATTTCAGAATGACATCTATCACCATATGCAGGAATTGGACCCAACGAAACGCATCTGGATCGAGAGCGAAAGCCTCACCATAGGTCGTGCCTATCTGCCTGTTACGCTTTGGAACGCCATGAATGCCGCACCGAGTATTGAGCTCATGGTGCCGAAAGCCCTGCGTGTAGAGCGATTGGTGAAAGATTATGGCAGAGTGGATAGGGCGCTGCTGGCCGAATCCATCCAGAAACTACAGCAGAACTTCGGAGGCAATCGCGTGAAGGCATCGCTCGAACTATTGGAGCAGGGCGATCTGGCCGCAGTGGCCGACATGCTTTTGGACTATTACGACAAACGCTATGCATACGGCAGGGACAAGCACCTGACGGGAGCCATAACACCTGTGGAAAGCACCATAGGTGATGGCCTTGCGAACGCAAAACTCATTCTGAATCATCTGAAACCGCATGGAACAAGCAACTGAACCCATCCGCCTAACACACTACTCACATGGCTCAGGCTGCGGATGCAAGATAGCTCCGGCAGTGCTGAAACAGATCATCGGTGAAGTGTCAGGGCAGGATTCCTTTTCTGGACTGCTGGTGGGCAACAGTACATCTGACGATGCTGCTGTAATGGCCATTGATGGCGACAAGGTGATCATCAGCACCACCGATTTCTTCATGCCCATTGTGGATGATGCGGCCGATTTTGGGGGCATTGCTGCGGTGAATGCCATATCTGACATCTACGCCATGGGTGGAAGACCCTTGATGGCCGTTGCTATTCTGGGTTGGCCGGTGGACAAGCTGCCGGCCGAATTGGCTGCGGCTGTGCTGGCAGGAGCGCGTGCTGCCTGCACCCGTGCTGGGATTCCCCTGGCGGGCGGACACAGCATCGACTCTCCAGAACCGATCTTCGGACTGGCAGTGACGGGCATTGCCGACCGGGCCGATATCAAGGCCAATAGCACCGCCACAGAGAGCTGCCTGCTCTTCATCACCAAACCGCTGGGCATCGGCATATTGGCCACAGCAGAAAAACGCGGAAAACTCAGAGAAGAGGACAAGGGCAAGGCGACCGATCTGATGCTACAACTGAACAACATTGGGGAACGGTTTGGAAAGCTGCCCGGGGTGAAGGCCATGACAGACGTAACCGGGTTCGGGTTGTTGGGTCACCTGATCGAAATGTGCGAAGGTGCCGGGCTGAGCGCAGAGCTGAACTATGCTGAGGTACCACTGATAGACGGCATCAAACACTATCTCGACCAGTTCATCTATCCAGACATGACGATGCGCAATTTTCAATCCTACAGTGCGAAGGTGAGCACTCTTACGGGCGAACAGCTTTTCACACTCTGCGATCCGCAGACCAGTGGCGGACTGCTTGTGGCCGTTGAGCCGAGTGGCGTGGATGCGCTGCTTGGCATTTGTAGTAACGATGGAATGACGCTTCAACCTATAGGCAGAATGGTGGCCAAGGCAGAGAAATGCGTCATGGTTGGATGAAGGCCTGCTGGCAACGAACGCACATGTTGAACGTCATCAGCATGTCGCTATGAAAACAGATACCATTACTTTCATCGGCATAAAAGGACAAACCCCAAAGTCGTGATGATGTACCGCATTCTGCCCCTGTTCAGATCGCTTCTACTGGTCAACTTCTGTGTCCTTATTACTGTGCATGCATTTGCACAGCAGTGTGGTGTAATCCATGTTACACCCAACGGAGGTGCAGGTGCAGCAGGCACGCGCAGTGACCCGGCCTCTCTAACCCAAGGACTTGGTCTGGCCACAGGTACTAACTCGGTAATCTGGATGGCCACTGGCACCTATCCCATCACCACCACCCTTCAGATACCATCGAATGTGACGTTGGAAGGAGGATTTGATGCTACAACATGGACAAAGAGCAATGGTGCGGCCACGATCATCAGCCGCTCTCCGGCCAATGTAATCCCTGCTCCAGCGAATGCATTGGTAGGACTCGCGGGTCTCAATGCCAGTGGTTTCCGATTGCAGGATCTGACCATTGAGGTGGGCGATGCCACAGCCGCAGAGGTGTCGATCTACGGCATATACCTCAACGGCTGCTCGAACTATGATATTGTTCGCTGTGTAGTGACCACGGGTGCAGCCGGAGCCGGTCTTCCTGGCAGCCCCGGTGCGGCAGGTGTGGCCGGCACGGCAGGTTCGCCAGGACAACCCGGTGCTGATGAACCAAACTTGCCGCAAGGAGGCAATGGTGGCATAGGTGCTCAAGGCAATGACGGTGGACGCGGGCAGAACGGTGGACGCCATCAAGGAGGCAACAATCCGGGGCCGGGATTTCCGGGTCTTCCTGCCGGGTGTGGAGGCAGTGGTGGGTCAACGGGCACTGGACCAGAGAATTCATTCTTCAATCAGACACCTGGATGCGGAAGTGTGACCTCCGGCCAGCCCGGCCAGCCCGGTGGCAGCGGGTCGGCTGGCACTGCTGGAACCGTTGGCATTGCAGGGAGTATTG
>JBFYQB010000256.1:0-3817 GCA_041302955.1 Flavobacteriales bacterium | reverse complement strand
ATTCACCGTATCGCCCCATATATCATACTGGAACTTATGTTCGCCCACAACTCCGGCTATCACCGGCCCGGTGTGGATACCGATCCGTATCTTGAATGCCGCTTTGCCGCTCTCTTTCAGTTCACGACCTATCTTTTCGGTGGCATCGCGCATCTGAATGGCGGCCCGCACACAGTCCACCGCATGGGTCGAATTCTGGGCAGGCAGCCCTCCTGCCGCCATATAGGCATCTCCTATGGTCTTGATCTTCTCAATGCCATGGGTCTTGATGATGCGGTCGAACGCCTTGAAATAGATATCGATCACTTCCACAAGTTCTTGCGGGGTCAGTGACTCAGATAGAGTCGTGAAGCCCTGAAAATCGGTAAAGAGCACTGTTGCCTGAGGGTAAAGTCGTGCGTCTGCCTTGCCTTTCTGCTTGAGTTCGTCAGCGGTCTCCTGAGGCAGTATGTTTAGCAACAATGCCTCGCTACGGGCTTTTTCACGGGAGATGCGGTTTCGCTGTGCAAAGAACACCCCAGCCAAAAGCACCATGAGCGCAAACCCGCCTATGGATGCATTGCGCTGCAGGTCTTTCCTACGCAGTTCTTCGCGGGCCAATGAGTCCTTCTTCTCCTGCTCTGCCTGAACAAGCGCACTCTTCTTGTCATAATCGTATTGAAACTGTTGGCGCATCACCTCCTTCTGATTCTCCTCGCTGAGCAGACTATCGCGCAGGGAAACATACAGTTCGTGCATTTCCAGTGCCTTCTGGCTATTGCCATTGTCCTTATAGAGGGTGTAAAGCACATTGCTCGCATTCTTCATTTCTGTAACAAGGCCAATGCTTCGTGCAATGCCCAATGCCCGTTCGGCATTGGAAGTAGCATCGGCAATTTTTCCGAGTTTACGTTGCGAACCGGCAAGGTTGACCAGCACATTCGCCACGCCTTTTCTGTCCGAAAGCGACTCATACAAGGCAAGGCTCTTGATGTGGCAGTCATAGGCAAGGCCATCATTCTGACGGATGTGGTGCACCATCCCTATATTGTTCAGGCAGGCGGCCATACCACTGGTGTTGCCAGCTTCTTCGAGCATCACAAGGCTTCGTTCAAAGTTGTCCAATGCATGCTCGTAATCCTTCTGATGGAAATACAACATGCCGATGTTGCCAAGCGTGTTTGCAACCCCCACTTTCTGACCAAGTTCTTCTTTGAGACGTAAGCTCTGCTCGTAGTTATGAAGCGCGTTACGGTAATCCTTCAGATGCGAATTGATGATACCTAAATTATTGAAAGTGACCGCAGCAGCCTGCTTGTCATCAATCTCTTCTTGAATCTTTATCGCTTTGGTGAAATGCTCAATGGCAAGAGGATAATTGCCTTGATTCATGCAAATGACACCCATTTTATCCCATGTGATGGCCTCATAGCGCTCACTGCATGCTTCTTCCCAAAGAGGCATCGTGCGGCCATAGTGATGCAATGCCTGAGCGTAGTTGCCATTGAGCATGTAGGTATTGGCAACGTTGGATATCGCGTGGGCAGTCCATTCCGGGTTATTGAGTTTTGCCCATACAGTAACACTTTGCTCATAGTATCTGATGGCCTCACTGAAATTGGAACGCTGTACATAAGAGGCCCCCTGAGTTCCGAGTGCCACGGCCATTTGTTTGACATTGCCCTTCTTCTTGGCAAAATCATACTGCATCTGTGCATAATAGAATGCACTGTCGGGATTGGATTTGATATGGCCCACCCATGCGTAGTCGCCAATGGCAGTAAGACGGTCGTCATCCGAATTGGCCGTGTTGTTCCAAGCCGCCCAGAGCGAGTCCAGTTTCACTTGGGCAGACAGGGGGGCACAGAATCCGGCAAGCACCACGATGAAACAGAATGTGCAGCTAAGTGACCTCATGACTTTGGCTGTGCTGTCTCAGTTGGCATCCATACGCTTAATGCGCTACCACAAGTCTATTATGGAGCACAGTGCCATCATTGCCAGCAACTTCGACCACATAGATCGAATTTGGCAGATCGGAAGTGCGCAGCAATATGAACTGTCCGGCAGTGTTGGCAGTGCCCTCCATTACAAGTTGACCTTGCATGGCATACACACGGTAGCTCACCATTCCTTCAATTTGCTTAGGAAGGCCAATTATAGTTCCGTGGTCAGCAGGGTTTGGCGTAAATGTCAATGTGAGCGATTGTTCGTCCTCCATCGTTTGGTCTGGCACATTGGTGACCAACAAAGGATAAATGAAGTTATCGATGGTATCAACAACAAAATTCAAGTTTGGGAATGTCATCCCAGGCTCGGTCACATCTATGGTATAGGTGTCGAACATTGGAATTCCGGGCACATTGACAAAGACCTCATACTGCGAAGTGGTCGATTCTGGCACAAAGTCGAAACTGTAGAATCCGTTCACATCCGTAGTGACCTGAGAAAAAGACGATCCGGGCGGCACCCGTTCGGATATGACATCGATCAGCGGGATAGGGTCTTCCACGGCCACCTTCCCGTCTTGCCAAAAGATAAAACCAGACATGGTGGATGTGCCGTTGAGCAATCCATCTTGCAGAACATCGAGGTTGCGGATGTTCGGGTTGAAGCAGTTGTAGACATCCGCAACGTTGAAGCCCGCAGCGTTCCATTTGTGAATAGGGCCTGCGTTGGAATAGAAAGTAGTTATGGCTTCGGGATAGATTACCGGGTCTGCCTTCACCTCCATTGCCCAGTTGAACGGCAAATTGTAGATGTTATTCACCGTATAGTTACCTGCAGTGATAGCAGCTTGATGCACAGCATTCCAGCCCGCTGGGTCTCCGTTCATACTATAGAGGGTAAGAGCACCATTGGACACTGGCGACCCACCGATGGTGATGGTACCAGATAGACTGCCCACTGCCACCTGAAATGGATTGGACGGCAACCCGACCACAACGGGGTCGGTGCAACGGGCCCTGAGCCTGTACCCCGATCCTGCCGGAGTGCCTATCGGGATAGGAATGTCATTGACCCCTTCATAATTGGTTGCATTCGGTATGGTGGCATAATCGATTGGAGATGAGAAATCGCCACTGGCATCAGATAGCTCAATTACAATATCTGCCCCTGGATTCACATTGAATCCATTGACATAGATGTTGATCACACTAAAGGCATCGTTTACACACAGACCGTCAAATTCTCCCGCTTGTGTATTGGTCTCAATGCCAAGGTTTATAGGGCATGCGTTCACCACGTTTCCGGCAACCCAGTTGGAGGTTGCGCCATTGAGCGTGAAGTTGTTCAATGTGCCTTCGTCCAAGTAAAAGGAGATTGGAGACGGGACAAGTTGGGTCTCCAATGTGTTGTCATCGCCTGCAATACCCTGATCGAAGGTGAAGTGTCCGATAATGTTATTGTTAGTGAAGCCAGAAATATCGATCCGACAGTCATAGAAATTAGTGAACCAATAGGCGTTCATCCACTGGCTGTGTATCCTAAGCTCATCCAAGAACCCTTGAAAGTGGTTTGCCCCAGTGGTAAGTGATCGCCCAAGAACCATTTCATTGGCACCCAGCGGGTCAAATACTATAGCGTCTGAGAAGGATGCTACGGCTTGCCCATCCAAGTAAATGTATTGGACACCAAATCCTGGATTCTGAACGGTAATTGCCCAATGGTGCCATTCCGTATCATTTGCCCATGCATGGGTCTGTATCTGCCCACCGTAGTCAATGAAGAACTCATTGGCCGCGTTGAACCCGATGGAAAGTGCCCCGTTGGATGCCCCACCTGCGGGGTCACCGAACCCAAAAATGACCTCCTCAATGTCTGCCCTGTCGCGTTT
>JBFYQB010000255.1:0-3354 GCA_041302955.1 Flavobacteriales bacterium | reverse complement strand
CCCCTCCAGCATATAGGTGTAGTTGATGGACCGCGGAGTGGTGAGGCTCACTCCAGTGAAAACGAAGGTGAGATGGTTCTTGTCATAATCCAGCTCCATCCGGTAGGGCAGGCCGGCATCGTTCACCGAATCGGTGAAGAGCTGCCAATTGACAGGCTGCGAAAAGAGCTTGATACCCGTGATGCGGGTCAATGGGCGGTAATACTCGCCTTTGTCCAATCTCGGGTCGAATGATACCAGGCCGTTTGATGTGCCCACCCAAAGCACGCTGTCCTCATCCACCATGATGGAGTTGGCGTTACAGTCCAACCCTAGAAAACCCTGCTCACGTGAGTAGCGGAGCACCGATTGCAGCGTGTCGGCTGCAAAGGTCATCTTGCATAGCCCTTTGGACTGGCCCACCCACAGATCGCCCTTGGGGTCGAATATGAGCGAATAGACCCCGTTGGCCATCAGCCCATGGCTTTCATCATATTTCTGCAGTTTCTTTCCGTTCCAGCGGAACACGCCATCATTGTTGCCGAACCACAGATTCCCATCAGGCCCATTGATCACGCTGCGGGTACGTCCATCGGTGAAACCGTTCTTGGCCGTCAGATTCTTGAACGTGGTGCCATCATAGTGCAGCAGGCCGTTCTCATAAGCGAACCAAAGACCATCCTTGCGCTTACAGATGTCGAATACATAGTTGCGGAATTGGGTCGAATCGCCAGCGGCCACCATACGGCCGTCCTCAATGCGTGCCACCCCGGCTATGGTGCCCACCCATACATCCTCGCCATCTATCAGCAGCGCATAGCAGTCGTTCATGCTATTGCTTTTGGCATAGATGGGAATCAGTTTTTTGCCGTCCCAGATGGTCAGACCATATTTGGTGGCAATATGGATGTTGCCCTTGTCATCTTCTTTTATGTCGCGTATGATCTCGGTAGATAGGCCGTCCTTGTATCGGAACACATGTTGCGCCTTCATGTCCTTCCACACCACCACCCCGCGGTCGGTGCCCAGCCACATGCGGCCTTGGCTGTCTTTCAATATCGCACTGATCTCCTTGTCGGGCAGGCTGTCCGCATCATACAGCTTGAACCTTTCGCTGTTCAGTTTCGATACGCCTGTGGTCTTCGAAGCGAACCACAGATTGCCTTCCCTGTCCTGCATCACCTTCCAGATCACATTGTCCACCAGCCCATTGCTCTGATCCAGCAGAGTGAAGCGGCTGTTGTTGTATTTCAGCACCCCTCGCGATGTGCCTATCCAGATGCTGCCTGCCTTGTCCCGCTGATAGCTGTAGAAAGTGGCCGATCCGGCTATCTCCACAGGTATCTGCAGCACCACCGTGTCTTTGAGACTGTACAGCCCATTGTGGCCGAATACCCAGGCGTTCTTTCTGCCCATGGGCAACACGTCATACACGTAGTTGTCCAGAAGGCCGTTGGCAGTGGTTATCTGCCGTGCGGTCTTCCCGTCCCAACGGAACAGCCCCTTGCCCAGCGTGCAGAACCAGATGATGCCACCAGATCCTTCCCGTATGCTGTAAACTGTTGATGAATCGAGCTTGCCGTGTATCGGTACGGTCATGGCCGAATCTCCCACCAGCTTGCATACGCCCTTGCCGGTGCCCAACCAAACGGTGCCGTCTTTGGCGGTCAATATGCTGAGCACACCTTGGTGAGGCAGGCCGCGCGTGGTGTCAACTACCGTTATCTGTTTGCCGCGGATGATGCTCAGCCCGTTGTAAGTTCCTGCCAACACATCGCCATCGGGCGCAGTGGCCATGGCAAACACCACATTGTCCGACAGGCCGTCATCCTTTGTCAGATACGAGAAATTGGTGCCGTTGTAGCGATTGATGCCCCCAGAGTTGGTGCCCATCCATAGCTCGCCCTCCTCGTCCTGATAGAGCGATACCACTTGCGATTGCGACAATCCGTTCTCTACCGTGAAATTCTGGAAGTCGTAGGTCTGCGCACTGCTTTGCCCCACGGCCATTATGCCTGCCAGAAACGACCAGAACCAGTTGGATGACGACAAAGACTGCAATTTCACGTGGTCAATAGTGTTGTGACGCTGTTCAAGAGGTCGAAGTTCTAACTTTAGACGCCAATAAACTACCATCATGAGCAATATCTACAAGTTCGTCCCTAAGCGCATGATGCTTGGGGGTTTCGCCTTTTTTGCGATCAACTCCAGCCTATCTGCCCAGACCGCCATGCCCAACTGCGAGGGCATCTTCCGCATGTTTCGCTTTGATGGGCTCGAGCTTTTTGATGGCGATACCGTCTGTATCGGCACTGAAGTAACGTTTACCGATCTTTCTACCACGCCTAATGGTAATATGGTCAACTGGGAATGGCAGTTTGATGATGATAACCTGGATGCATTCATTGCCAACCCCGCTTACACCTTTACGCAAGAGAACACATGGGATATTCAATTGTCCGTTGATGATGGCAACAACTGTTTCACCGATGTGCAACATACGCTTACCATAATCAGCCCACCCAACTACAGCTATACGGCCACACCTGCCACGTGCAGCGACAATTGCACGGGCACAGCATCCATCTTCAACCTCACGGGGCTGACCATCAACTACTATGCGCAATGGAGCGATGGCCAGAGCGGCTTCGATGCCTTCAGTCTCTGCCCCGGTAATTATACCGCTACGGTAACAGACGATTACGGCTGCGTAGGCATTGCTGCCGCTGGCGATGAGGCCGTGGTCACCGCGCCACCTGTCTTGGTGGCAGACGTTACTACTATAAACCCACTGTATCTATGTCCTACCGAAGGAGCTGTGATGCAGGTGTCAAGCGCAACAGAAGTGCGTTCCGCCCGACTCAGCATCACCGAATAGAAGCGCTTAGGCCAACACCTTCCTCCATTCCTGCTTGGCCTTGACGGAGGCCATGATGTCCTCCATTCTTCCCTTTGGGATGGCTGCGATGAGCTTCTTGGTGTATTCCGTCTTCGGGTTGGAATAGATCTGGTCGGCATCGCCCATCTCTTCCACCTTGCCTTGGTTCATCACCACCATGCGGTCGCTCATGAACTTGACCACACTCAGGTCGTGACTGATGAAGATGTAGGTGAAGTTGAAATCGCGTTTCAGCTCGTTGAGCAGGTTGAGCACCTGCGCCTGCACGCTCACATCCAAGGCCGATACGCTCTCATCGCAGATGATGAACTTGGGGCGAAGGGCCAATGCACGGGCTATGCATATCCGCTGCCTTTGCCCACCGCTGAACTCGTGCGGATAGCGGTAGAAATGCTCGGGCAACAGATTCACCCTTTCCAGCAGCTCCACCACCTTGGCCTTGCGCTCCGCATCGTTCGCATAGAGCTTGTGCACCT
>JBFYQB010000254.1:0-3852 GCA_041302955.1 Flavobacteriales bacterium | reverse complement strand
ATCATATGCATTAACGGAATATCTATGTACTGAAACGATTTGTTGATTGCTTACCAATATCCATTTGCATCTGCACATTGAACAATAACCCCAAACTGCTAGAGGGATATAAAAGTCAGATTGAGGCACCTGTGATATGCTGTTTAAAATAGATGGTATAATCACGAAAAGCCTCTGTCCGATTGCCTTCAAAGGTACCTTGACACGCTATTTTATTTGAAACAGTTGTTATTATCAATAGTTCAATTTATTGAAAAATTAAGTTTCCCGTAAATGGTATTTCGATGGAATGGCGTAACATGCACCTTGAAAACAATAGCTGCTGGCATTGCCTCATTCATCATCGCTCTTTAAAAGCCAGTTTATATTTAATTTTCTGCCGTTTATAGAATTCACATAAAATATGCTCAAGAGATTTCGCGTGACAATTCATGGCCATACTTGAAGCCAATAGACCAGTATTGAAGGCCGCAATCAGGCGCTGGCGGTGCAATGAGTTCCTGAGGAGGAAAGGGAATAGCCCAGCATTCAGGACCTTTTTGATACTCCGCTTGCGAGCAGTGTGAAAGGAGAATTAGTGCTCCAGAGCCCTATCGTCATAGCGCGTAATAGGAACCTACAGCCGTCATCCTCCTCAACCCGATGTTCGCAATAAACAACGGGTTGAAGTATGCACGATAGACACTATTACTCCTTGAAGAACAGTTGGCTCACGGCCTCGTTGGCGCCATTGGTCAGGCGTATCATATAGAGACCTGCCGTGTGGTTTTTCATGTCGAGCGAAATGGTGTGAGCACCTGCGCCACGCTGCCCGATGACAGCAGAAGAGATGCGTTTTCCCATCACGTCATACACGTCATAGAACAGCATAGCGTCCTGCTTGGTGCTGATGTTCATGTTCAGCATGCCCTGTGTAGGATTGGGAAACAGGCTGAGCGCCAGAGATGATGGCTTTGGGGCAAGGTCTTGGGCTGACAATGCACTTTCGGGCCGCAAGAAATTCTGACCACTGATGGTGACCAAAGCATCGGTCTCGCTGGTGGTGAAACTTGGGTCGGTTATGGAAGAGACATACACCCAGCTGCCCATGGCGCGTTGTTGGTCAACATCCAGCACCAGATATCCTTTCTGGGAGAGGTCTACGAACTTCATGTGCGGGTTGGCCGCGGTGACGATGCTCTGACCTACGGACACTGGAGAGCTTCCGGAGGTGATGGAAGTGGTGACAAACTCCACGCCTACCGACCCTTCGCCAGTGTTCGGGTCGTAATTCAGGTCGTGGTGCGGGATGTCGTTGCCCCATGAGGTATGGATGTCGCCTGTGAGCACCACAACGTTGTCAATGTTATTGTCGTGCAGGTGTTCCACTATTTCTTGGCGTTCGGCCCTGTAGCCGTCCCACTGATCGGCATTGAGAATGCCACCGTTGGGGAATATGATCGGAATAGCAGGCAGTTCCAAAGGAGCGAACATCACCTGATTGCCAATGATCTTCCACTGCGCGGTGGAGGTGGACAGTTGGCTCTTGAACCATTGTTTCTGCGCGGCTCCCAATATGCTCCTGCTGGCATCATCTATGGCAGCATCGGTAAGCCCCACTTGCTCGTCACGACCTTCAAGGCGGGTATCGATCATGATGAGGTCCAAGAGCGGACCCATCGGTATCTTGCGGTAGATGCTGTAACTATCGGGTGCCGAAGCACGGATGGGCAACCATTCGAAATAAACCTGCTGTCCATTGGCCTTGCGGTCTGCCCATGGGCCTTCGGTAGCTGGGTCGTGGTTGCCAGCGCCACCGCTCCACGCATCATTGGCGGTCTCGTGATCGTCCCACACCGTATAGAAAGGCCATTGCTGATGCACCTTGCGCAGGTTGCTGTCCAAGCGATAGGAGGCATAGCGCTGGCGATAATCCTCCACCGATAGGATCTCATTGGCAGGTTGTATCACCGTGCCGCTACCGGTGGTGCTTCCGGCACTTTCGTAAATGTAGTCTCCGAGAAAAATGACCGCATCAATGTCGGTGCGTTCTGCCAGATGGCTGTAAGCATTGTAGAACACCCCGCTGTCGAATTTCTGGCACGAGGCCACTGCAAACCGCATACGGTCCACTTGGGCGCTGGGCGCTGTGCGTGTGCGTCCCACAAGCGATTGCTCACCTTCAAGCGTGAAGCGGTAGTAATACCATGAGTTCTGGGTAAGGCCGGTAACGTCCACTTTCACGGTGAAGTCCACACTGCCATCAGTAAGCTCAGAGCCATTGGCCACCACGTTTGCGAATGCCTCATCGGTGGCCACCTGCCATTCCACCTCATAGCTGTCGTTCGGGTCGTTGGGAGTTACCCTCGTCCAGATGATGACCCTATCCGCCAGTGCATCGCCCGAAGCCACCCCATGGTGGAAAGGAGCCATGGAAGGGTCGAACTGGGCCGATGCAACGGCACTCAGCAATAGCAATGCGGAAACGAGGAGAGAGCGTACCATGAGGATGAATTTGAGCCGACCAAGTTAAATGAATGCCGTGAATTGCACGGTTAAGGAATGGTTACTTGAGAGGGGTCATGCCAGTGGTCTGAACAGAAAGTCGGCCATGGGCTTTCCGGCCGCGTAACGGAGCATTACGGCATCCACCACATCTTTCTTGAGCAGTGCTTCGGCCGGCATATGGTTGTAGAAGTAGAACCCTTTGTTGTAGAGCAATGGCTGTTGGGCTGCGGCAGCTTGCAGATCCTTGGGCAGTATCTTATTGCGCTCGCCATGCAGCGTGCCATATGTGGCCTTGAATTCCGGATTGTCCAATAGCGCTGCAAAGGCAGCAAGGTTGGAGGCGATGTGTGTGCGGATGGCCTCCAGTTGGGCCTTTTCGGGCATATAGATGCCGCCATATACTGCTATCTTCTCGGGTCCGACCTCGATATAGAGCCCCGGAGAGACGTGGTCTTTCTTGCCTCCCGCAGAAATGATGGCCGAACTGCACAGTTTGTAAGGTGTTTTGTCCTTGCTGAACCGCACATCACGGTTGATGCGGAAGATGGCATCCTTGGGCTGAATGTCGAGCGATGGGTTCTCTTGTTTGAGGCGGTCGATGATGACCTGAACAAACACTTCGAAGGGTTGCTTCACGCTGGTCTCGTAGCGCTTCTTATTGGCCAGAAACCAATCGCGGTCGTTGTTGGCGGCCAGGTCCTTGTAGAACTGGTGAAAATCGGGGGTGAAAGTGAGTGTTTCGTTCATGGAGCAGGGCAGCGTCAAGTTCTGATGGCCCAAAGTTGGACATATGGCGCTTAAGTGCAACCACGGTTTTTCAGTTCATCGGTTTGCCGTAGGTTTGGCTTTTCCATTGGATTCAAGGCCATGACCCATACCAAGCTGAGTGTCAATATCAACAAGATAGCAACCCTGCGCAACAGCCGTGGTGGAACACTGCCGAGTGTCACCGAGGCGGCCGTCAAAGCACAGCAGTTCGGGGCCGAGGGCATCACAGTGCATCCACGTCCTGACGAGCGGCATATCCGCTATGCGGACGTGCACGAGTTGAAACCGCTGGTCACTACCGAGTTCAATGTGGAAGGCTATCCGTCAGCAGATTTCATGCAGCTGGTGCTGGAGGTGCGGCCCACGCAGGTCACCTTGGTGCCCGACCCTCCGGGTGTGCTCACCTCCAATGCCGGATGGGACACCATGGCCCATGCCCAATTCCTTACTGGAGTGGTGGCCGAGCTGAAGCAGGCGGGCATCCGCACCTCCATATTTGTAGACCCCGATGTGGACATGGTGGCGGCCAGCAAGGCCACCGGCACCGACCGCATCGAACTCTATACCGAGGCCTATGCCCATCATTATACTATAGAC
>JBFYQB010000253.1:0-4573 GCA_041302955.1 Flavobacteriales bacterium | reverse complement strand
GCGAATGCTGCAATGGACTTAAGCCTTTGCATTGGCGCTTGCTTCAGTATCCTCATAATGACAGGACAGAATGGAATCCAAAGGCTGTTCTCCTCGAGCTATCGCCTGTACTTTGGTCCACATCTCTGAGGTCAGCAAGTGCTTCATCTTCTGCTCCACATCGAGAATATGTTTGAATTCCTTGGCCAGCAAGCGATCCCAGTCGGCACCATAGGTTTTTATATCATCAGGGTAAACGGCTTTTCGGTCTGTCCCTTCATCAAGAGCAAAAAAAGGCTCTGTGACATTCAGATAACCATAATCGTCTGTAAGCTGCTCACCTGGCTGAATATCGCGTATGGCTATCTCAAAATCATAAGCAGTGCTCATGCAATTAGATCGGAAACTATGATTCACATAACGGCCATGGTCCCAGCATAGCACGAAATTGCCAACATTGTTGCGAAACGTATAAGTGTAAAGGATGTCTTGATAAATGGGATCCATGGCCTTAACCTCAGATGGAGTGAACTCGCGGTCCAATTTATCGAGTACCCAAGTAATGGTTCCTTTGGGGATCAGTTTGGTCGCCACCACGCCATAACCGATCTGGTCACTTATGAATCTGATCTCCGTATCTGGATGTATCATTGAGAAATGACTGTTGAGTTTTAACTATGATTCCCTACCACAAGGAACGGGAACGAAAGTATCTGAGATCAATGTGCGAAACACAAGGGTGCTGATACGACAAAGAGAAATTTAATCCTTGACAGTCAGTGATTTGAAAACAAGTGATATGTATCCCTGTTAAACTCACCGATACTAGACCGCCAATTTGGGCTCAACCCAATTTTCGGAGTTCCATCCATAACTCGCTTCCCAAGCGCGGAGCAATGGAGTCATGACACATTTCTAATGCTTGCACGTGAAATAACGAATCGAAATAAAGGAGATACTCTTCTCTGCTTCCCCCAAATGGCGGACGATCGGTATTCATGGGCACTCCGAAAACCACACCTGCAAGAACACCGGATGGCTTCAATAATTGGTGCATTTGCTTAGCATAAGTAGACCTTAGTGAGGGGTCAATTGCACAGAAGAATGTCTGCTCCAGAATTAGATCATATTGCCCTTGATGTGAGAAAAAATCACCACAGATCAGATGTTCCTTTGGGAAATCTGGAACGCGGGAAGCGAAGCCTTGCAATGCCAATGACGCAATATCAATGACATGTACGCTTGTAAAACCTAATTCATGCAGGTACTGGGCTTCATAAGCATTACCACAACCAGGTATGAGAATGTTTATTTGCTTATCCGTGAGTGAATCAATGAATAGCTTCAGTGGAGTGCTTGGCCCGCCTAAATCCCAGCCCGTTTCATTGGCAGCATAGCGCGAATTCCAGAAATTCTGATCCAATTGCATGATACAGGCTCTATGGCTCAACGAAATTGAGCTCCATGGCGGCCGAACCTGTAAGGTCAGACCTCAACTCCACTTGAATTTCCTGGACTCCATCAGACACCATCATAGTTGCCGTGTTGGGAGGAATGGTGCCAACATTGTGCGCGTGCAGATACAGATAGGCTTTCTTATACATGCTGGCATCAAAACTCACCGTGTGCCGATCGTTAACAATGCTGTATTCCTTCACTATGCACTCATCATTGATGAAAATGGAAATAATATCACCATCAATGACCTGAGCATCCCATATCTGAAAGGTCAGTTTGCGAGAAAGCAGATTCAACCGGTGATCGCTTCTAATCGGCTTTATACGTCTGCCGTTAATAGTTTCCGGAACTACGCTCATGCTATCGACCGCAGTCTTCTTTACTTGAGAGATCAATTCCGGCTGATAAACAGGTTTTACTTCGACCTCTATTTTAGCTGCCACTGCAATTTCGGGTGCCGGCTCAACCTTCACTTCAGGAACTACTTCTACAATTGGCTCTGGTAATGCAGGTTTAACCACTTCTTGAACTGCCACTTCTGCCTGACGAGGTTCCGCTGGCATGAAATCATCTGCGGTCTCAGTTTGGCTTAGTATTACGATATCCGGAGCGGGTTCAACCAAGAGCTCTGTCTTCTTTTTAGGCTTAGGGTCTTCTTCAATGACCTTTTCTGCAAGCTTCCATAGCTTGATCGTCTTGTCAAGGCTGGCCGACAATAGATAATTCTGCTTGGTGTTCACGTCAAAATCCTGAATAGTACCCTGGTTCGCACCTTCGTTCAACACTAATTTCTTTGCTGCAAGATCCCACATATGAAAACGGGACGCCTCATCTCCAGAGATAACGTATTTCTGATCATCCGAAAAGGCCATGTTACTGAACTTGCGTTCGCCAGAACCGGTCCGAAAGCTGGTTTTCAGTGCGAAAGTCTTGGCATCACGCATATCGACCCGTGCGTTGGCACACCAAGAGAGAAGCAACTTACCATCTGCAGAAAATTGAAGGGCATTGATCTGGCACGTACCCGTATTGTATTCCCGAACAACCTTATTGGTTGAAAGGTCCAGCACAATAAGGTATTGCCCAGAGGCAAAAACAATCTCACGGCCATCAGGACTCAACGCTGCGCACCTTATAGCATCTTTCTTATCCGTATATAGAACTCGACATGGCTCATCGCTTCCAACAAGTCCAACACGAAGTTTACGATCTTCACCACCAAAGTATGCCAACTGAGCATCATCAGACAAGATGGCGAAATAGATATTCTTTCTGTCCTCGACACGTTCGGAGGTGTTGAATTTACCGATCAAAGCCCCAGAATTGGCGTCCCACACTTTTACATGACCATCATTGGCTGCAGTGATAATGAACCTTCCATCTCGGGTGTAACGCAGATCGTTAATAGAACTGTAGTGCCCTTCAAGCTTTTTGATGACCTGCCCAGATTCAACATCCCAGAACATGAGCTCTCCGCGAGTACCACCGCTGGCAAAGGTTTTCGCATCTGGCGCGAACACTGCCTTTTTAACTCCATGCTCATGTCCGCGAAATGTACGCAGGTGCTGAAGCATATAGTCTTGCGCCATGCTTTGACCCATCGACAAAAACACTAAACTGGGCAGCAGTAGAAGTCTATTCATGGGCTAAACTGCCCCATAGTTAGGCAATTTTCAGATGCAGAGCATAAAGCCCGGAATAATTTTCAGCTTTTATAGTTTACGATACATTCAACGGAAGCCATTTCTATGCGCCATCCACCCAGTGCCAATGGTGCTGAAAGCGATGATGGTGACAGAACTGAGTGGCATGAGTATAGCCGCGACCAAGGGCGAGACGAGCCCTTGGACAGCCAATGTGATACCAACAGTATTATACAGGAATGAAACCAGAAAACTCCACTTCACCACCCGGATACAAGACCTTGAAAAGGACAAAAGACGAGGCAGCGCAGGCAACATCTGTGCTTCGAGAATACCATCACATGAGGGCGAGAATCCATGCACATCCTCAACTACCGAGAATCCGGCATCAGCCTGTTTCAATGCTCCAGAATCGTTGAGTCCATCACCCACCATGAGGACCTGAGCACCTTGATCCTGCTGACTTTTCACATGCTCAAGTTTATCGAAGGGTGATTGATTGAAAAACAGCCCACTGACCCCATAATTGGCCTGAAGAAATTCCCTTTCCTTGTCGTTGTCGCCAGAGAGCAACTGGATATCGTATCGCCCTTTCAAATCCATAAACATCTTCTCCAGTCCTTTTCTATACTGTTTGCGGATGGTGAAAAATCCCTTGTGATGTCCATCGATACTGACATGCACGGTTGAACCATTCTTCGCTTCCCCCAAAATGCCCGGAACAGCCAGGAATGAAGATGAACCGACACGAATCTCTCTACCTGCCACCGTGGCGCATAGACCCTTATTGGGAATCTCATCAAATGTTGACACCTGATAGGCCATTCCCTTCAGATGCTGCGCCAAAGCCCTGCTCAAGGGATGTGAACTGTTAGTCACTACAGCATGAACCATGGCCTGTTCATCATTGGTCATCATACCACTGAAATTGACCTCAGGACGGTCGGCAGTGGTCAGTGTACCGGTCTTGTCAAAGATCACGGCCGTAATATTTGCCAGGCGTTCGATTATTGTGGAATCTTTGAGAAATAGACCATTGCGACCTAGAATCCGAATACCATTGCCCAAGGCAAAAGGCATGGTGAGCGCCAAGGCGCAAGGACATGAGATGATAAGCACTGCAGTAAATACATCTGCCATCCTTGTCGGGTCGATGAACATCCATGCGATGGCAGCAATCGTTGCGATGATCAATACCGCAATGGTAAACCGCCTTGAAACGCTGTCCATGAGCGACCCTAACGACCTGCGTCCCTTTTTGAACACATCCTGATCCCAAAGACTGGTGAGATAGCTTTGTGAAACCTCCTTGGTAAGCACCACATGCACTGAACCGCCAACTTGACGCCCACCTGCAAACAATGCATCGCCTTTTCTCTTCGAAATGGGATCGGATTCGCCCGTCACGAAACTGTAATCAATATTGGCAGTATCGCTTACGAGCACGGCATCTGCGGGTATCAGTCCGTTGGACAGAATGATCAATTCATCAC
>JBFYQB010000252.1:0-4152 GCA_041302955.1 Flavobacteriales bacterium | reverse complement strand
TGCAGGGCAAGGTGAGCGGACTGGTCGATCAAACATTATCGGGGCTTGTGCCGGGCGACACATCAAAAAAGGAAATAGTTGCTGTTGCAGATACGCTGATGATAGCGCTGGTGGTGGATCCCACCGCAAAGAGTGCGTTCCGTACGTCTATACGCTCGGCCATTGGTCAGTTCTTGGAAAAGGTAGAGTCGGATATGCTGGTGCGCACTTTTGCGCGTGAGCTCGAGAAGATGACAGGAGCGAAAAAAGAGATCGCCCTTACCGGTGGACCCGTTATCACTATCAAGGAATCTCTGGCTGCCAAGACCGAACTGGAAGGCAAGGTGGCGGCCAATTCCGTGCAGCACAACGTGCCGGCCTGGACGATCTTCGCCATGTTCTTCATCGTCATTCCCATGGCCAGCAACATGCTACGCGAAAAGGATTCGGGCACCATGCAGCGGCTAAGGGTTATGCAGGGCTCGCTGCTGCATTATTTCGGAGGAAAAATGGCCGCTTATCTGCTGGTATGCGCGGTGCAACTCGTGCTGATGATGCTGGTAGGCAAGTACCTGCTTCCGCTGTTGGGGCTTCACGCGCTCAGTCTGGGAACGGCACCATGGGGGCTTGTGCCTGCCGCATTGGCGGTGTCAGTAGCGGCCATTTCCTATGGGATGTTGGTCGGAGCCTCGTTTCGCACACATCAGCAGGCGTTGGTGTTCGGCATTGTGTCAGTGGTCATCATGGCGGCCTTGGGAGGCATCTGGGTGCCTATCCAGATCATGCCCGAGACCATGCAGCTTATCGGCCATCTGTCACCTTTGTCGTGGGCTTTCGATGCGTTCAATGTCATCTTTCTGCGTGGAGGTGGTTTGTCAGAGCTGGTGCCGCATATAATTCCGCTCACCATCTTCTCGCTGGCGTGCCTTGCATTGGCGGTGCTGATGATGGGACGAAGACTACGTTGATCTACGTTTTTACATTCCCTTTATTTTGAACAATTTCGCCCGCCTTCTCTCAACAGGTAACATCAGATAAATTTCCCTCCATGTCCACACTCATTGAAGAACTGAAAGCCCAGATCATTGAAACCCTCAATTTGGAGGACATTACACCTGCTGATATTGATGCCGAGGCACCTTTGTTCGGAGATTCTGGCCTTGGATTGGACTCAATTGACGCTTTGGAGCTGATTGTATTGATGGATAAGGAACACGGGATCAAGATCCATAATCCTGCTGAGGGGCAGACCATCTTCCATTCCGTGAAGAGTATGGCAGACTATATCGCTGCCAATAAGAAGTAGTACTACTGACGCGAGTTGATGTGGTCACGAACAGCTTTCTTGTCACCATCGAAGGTCAGAATATCGATGATACGGAAATAGTTGTCCTTGTCAACGCAGAAATCATAGGCGAATTTAGAGACCTCCACCTGTGAGCCACTGAAGCTGAAGAGCTTCACAATACTGATTATCTGGTCGGTGGTGAAGCATTTTTTGGTGCGTAGCAACATCTTGGCCTGCTCCAACATCGACCCATCGAAATTCATGCCCTTGATGGAAGAACGCACCTCTTGCATTTCTTGCTCAGACACCATGCAAACGGGTTGTTGAGGTATTACCACTGGTGGCTGTGCAGGTTGCACAGGAACAACGGGTTGCATTGGATATTGCGACCAATAGGAAGGGCGGTTGTGGCCTCGGTCAACGAAATTGAAATAATCATAGGCACGGAAGGCGGTTGAGAATCGTTTGAAAACATCCAATAGTGCAAAGGCATTCTCGCGGTCGGTCATTCCAGCATAACCGGCTGCAACCACGTCAAACCTATGGTTGTCCTCAGCAAAAAGGCTGGCCAGATCAAACAACTGAACCGAATTGAGGCAGTACACTTCAACGAATTGCAAGGCCCGATTTATGCGTTGCACATCGTTGGGCATCACGCGCATCTGCTGTAGATTGTGACCGAATGTGCGCGAGTCGATCGATTGGGCGCATGGGCTCTGTGCCATGGACATTGTTGTAGCACAAGCGATAGTGAACGAAAGAAGGATTCTTTTTATCATGATTTTTCTGTTTCAGAATAGCTTGACCAAAACTATGCCTAAGACCACAATTATCACACCCATCAATCTTACCCGGTTGAAATCTTCCTTTAACCAGACATAACCGGTTATCGCCCCAAAAACCACCGAGAGTTCGCGAACAGCTACAATGCGGCTCATAGGAGCTATTTGGAATACGAAAAGGATGATGAGATAACTTACCAATGCCAATATCGCCACCCCAAGCACGGAGGGCCACAGATGCCGAACGGTGTAAACGAATTCTTCACGTTTCTTCAGCACCACATATGGGAGGAATACAGTTGCCGATATGACCTGAGAGGAGGCCATCAGCACTAATGGATGCACCTTGTCAACAATGATCTTGTCGAGCACAGTGTAGGTCAGTATGAACGCTCCCGACATTAAAGCCAATACGATACCTTTCAATGGAGTAGCCTTCCGGTCGCGCTTGTACGACAGCAAGGCGATGCCGAGTATGACTGTTACAATGCCGATAATGGCAGCCAAGGGCAGCTCTTCTTCCAGCAGAAAAATACCCATGAGCACCGAGCCAATGATACCACTGCCTCTCACGATCGGATACAAGGTGCTGATATCGCCATTGTGGTAGGTGAAGGAGAGCAGGAAACCATAAACTGCGTGCAGCACTCCGGTCAATATGATCAAGGGCAACATGGCTGCCCAATCCACCGATTCGTTGAGGTGTGGCCATGCAAAGGGTGCACTCATCACAAAACCTATACAGAACGAGAGATATATCAGACTGTAATTGCCCGAATGACGCTTGGCGATAACGTTCCAGCTCGCATGAAGGATGGCTGACAGCACGACCAAGGCAAAAGTGGTAATGGTCATGGTCTATAGGCGCATAGCATTGGTCCGCATTCAATTGTGCCAATGGGCCAAATGTATCGTGTCCCTTGTTGCCATGCGTGTATAGGATCGATTTTCCACAAACGGCTTCTATACATGGATTTTTCCTCCTCGTATGAATTGACGCAACGATTACCTTTACCGCTGAACGGAGTAACTATGAATAGATATTGCCTACTTGTTCTTGTGTCAATATGCCTATCGTGTCCTGAAGCGTTTGCTCAGGATAACATGGGCATTGGCACCATGACTCCGCATTCTTCTGCCATTTTGGAGGTGTCGAGTACGTCTAAAGGAGTTCTTCTCCCTCGCTTGACCTCTGCTCAACGAAATGCCGTGGCGGCTCCTGCACAAGGGCTGTTCGTATTCGATGTAACTACGGAATCGTTCTGGTATTTTGATGGAGCGAATTGGATTGAGGCCATGGGTCCCGTTGGTCCTACGGGCCCTCAAGGACCAACCGGTCCTCAAGGTCCAACCGGCCCGCAAGGTCCGATCGGTGCAGATTCAAATGTTCCCGGTCCTACTGGCCCTCAGGGACCCGTTGGCCCACAGGGAGTGGCAGGTCCGATCGGGCCTACCGGTCCTACAGGCCCGCAGGGCAATACGGGCCCGATTGGCAACGCTGGCCCTGATGGCCCCATAGGTAGTGATGGTCCTACAGGGCCACAAGGCATCCAAGGTCCTACTGGCCCCACAGGCATCCAAGGCATTCAAGGCCCTGATGGCCCAATGGGTGCCCAAGGAGTTCAAGGCCCACAAGGCAATGTTGGACCTGCTGGCCCAACAGGACCTGCCAGCTACAATATCAGCCTATCGTCCGATCCTTCTGGAACATTCAGCATCACGGATGACGGAGGTACTTTGACCACTGTCGCTGGAGCATGGCTTACAAACGGGAATAGCGGCACCACACCACCGGGAAACTATCTTGGCACCACAGATGCCCAGCCACTTGCCATTGGCACAAATGGGGTGGAGAAGATGCGCGTATTGGCCAATGGCGATATCTGGGTGGATGGAGAGAAGCCCGTGCTTTTAAGGCGTTACTTCTGCAATGGATGCGATAACCCGAATAGGAACACAGGTGTTTCAGCCGCTGATTATGTGGCCTTCATTGGCGGATTTTATCCAACGGGAAATCAGGGTGCTTGCGAATCCACCCGCGCACGGATGTACGTTAGCGGAGGCACATGGTGGTTCAAAGGCGACCTTGAATCGGTGAACAAC
>JBFYQB010000251.1:0-11523 GCA_041302955.1 Flavobacteriales bacterium | reverse complement strand
GTATATCGATTCGCGCACAGAGGTGGTGGAGAAAGGCGTAGAGGCCAAGATCCTTGACTTTGCCATCCTCACTGCCGATGGCGAAGACCTCACCGAGGATTTCCTCACCAGCGACACCTATACCTTCTTGGCCATCAGCTACGATCTGAACCTCGCACTCTTGCAGGTGCAGCCTCGCCTCAATGAGTTGGCCGAAGCCATTCAGGCCGATGGTCACCGCTTTGTGGGGCTCACCGCCACTGTGCCCGATGCGGCCTTGGCATATACACAGGCCAACAATGCACCCTACAATTTCCTTTTCTGTGATCAGATCGTGCTCAAGACCATCGTACGTTCAAACCCCGGTCTGCTGCTCATAAAAGATGGAATCGTAGTGGGTAAGTGGCATGCCAACGACCTGCCCAGCATGGAGCAGCTCAGGGCAGATTATCTGAAGCGATAAGTTGCATTGAATTGTTCAGAAAGGCGGTATCGTTACCCAACGGTACCGCTTTTTTGTAGGTGATTGTGCATGGATCCAAACCTTCACAGCCCATACTTTTGACCCGGTCACCACGCTCCCATTGATGTCCCGCCTCATCTATAGCATAGCAGTACTGTTCGGCATCGTCACGGTGGTGTTCCTGCTGTTCAATGCTCTGCCTGGCGACCCCGCGCAGCTCATGCTCGGCCAGCGCGCAAGTCAGGAAGAGGTGCAGATGATCCGCAAAGACCTCGGCCTCGACCTGCCCATTACTACGCAGTATCTGGTCTATCTCAACGACCTATCACCCATAGCCTATTTCAATACGGAAGATGTAGATAGTCCTTATTACCTGAACGAAGCTGAATACGGACAGCCACTGCGCATCATCCCACTGTCTGGAAGCGCGGTGGTGCTCAAATGGCCCTATCTGCGCAGGTCCTATCAGTCGCAGCAGGAGGTGGGCACCATCGTTTGGAATGCTTTTCCGGGCACGGCCGTTCTGGCATTCACGGCCATTGGGCTGGCCACCGTGCTGGGCATCCTGTTCGGTATCATCGGGGCGCTGTTCAAAGGGAAATTCATAGACCGTGCGCTGATGGTCATCTCCATCTTCGGTATGAGCCTTCCCAGTTTTGTGGCCGCCATCCTTGTGATGTGGGTATTCGCCTTTCTGCTGGGCGAGTGGACGGGATTACCTGTGGCCGGCAGTCTTTATGAGATAGACGAGTTTGAGGGCAAGCGGCTGGTGCTGCGCAATCTGATCCTGCCCGCCTTCACGCTCGGAGTGCGCCCGCTGGCGGTGTTCATGCAGCTCACCCGCAACTCGATGCTCGAAGTGCTGAGCATGGATTATGTGCGCACTGCCACCGCCAAGGGGCTGCCCTTTCGCACCGTGGTGATGAAACATGCGCTACGCAACGCACTCAACCCTGTCATCACAGCTGTTAGCGGTTGGTTGGCATCGCTATTGGCCGGGGCTGTTTTCGTAGAGATCGTGTTCGGATGGCAGGGCCTTGGCCAAGTGATTCTCAACGCGCTGAATACCTACGACCTGCCTGTCGTTATGGGCAGCATCATATTCATATCGGTGCTCTTCGTCATCATCAATATGCTCGTGGATGTGCTCTACGGTATATTTGACCCACGGGTGAGAGCAAATTAATATCTGGTATCACTTGCCCATTGTCCTTAGTCCGTTACAAGTAAAATGAGAATAGTAGCCGCCAACTGGAAAATGAACCTCACCCGCAGCGAGGGACTCGCATTGGTGGATGACCTCCTTGTACGAAACGAAAATATCGACAGTGCAACGATCATTCTCGGGGTTCCATTCCCATTTCTTAGTGAAGTCGCGGACCGCATCAAGGGATTAGCCAACGTGCATCTTGCCGCGCAAAACTGCCACCACGAGGAAAGTGGTGCCTTTACGGGCGAGGTTTCTGCCAAGATGTTGAAATCGTTCGGGGCGGAGTATATCATCCTGGGTCATTCGGAGCGGAGAGCGTATTTCGAGGAGGATGATGCACTCATTCTTAAGAAGATGAAAGCTGCCATCGGCCAAGGGCTGAAACCGATCTACTGCTGTGGTGAACGGCAAGAACACCGCGAAGCTGGCAGGCATTTCGAGGTGGTGGAGCAGCAATTGAACGAAAGTGTACTCTTGCTACAACCCTCCGAACTCAACGGACTCATCATCGCCTACGAGCCGGTGTGGGCCATCGGCACAGGCCTCAGCGCTTCTCCAGAGCAGGCCGAGGAGATGCACAGTTTTATCCATGGATTGCTACAAAAGCGATTTGGCGCTTTAGTATCGGATATTCCTTTGCTCTATGGCGGTAGCGTGAAACCTTCCAACGCGGCAGAGCTTTTCGCCAAACAGCATATTGATGGTGGCCTCATTGGTGGAGCATCGTTGGTGGCCGAGGACTTCATGGCCATCGTTAGGGCTTGACCTCCAACCACAGAGAAAATTCAGAGAAATGCACAGAGGCTACTGAGTTTCTGTCATACAAATTTGACCCTATGACCTTCACCGTTCTCACCATCACCATCACTCCTCTTGACGATGACATCCGCGACCTGCTCATCTCCGAGCTAGGCGACATCGGCTTCGAAGGTTTTCTGGAGAATGAACTTGGTTTCGAGGCCAGCATCAATGCCGAGAACATCGACCGCGACCAGTTGAAGGACGTGTTTTCGCGCTTCACAGACGAAGGTCTCACCATCCATTGCACCGAACGGAAAGAACTGGACCGCAACTGGAACGAGGAATGGGAGAAGAACTTCGACCCCGTGGAAGTGGGCGATCTGTTCCGCATCCGTGCGCCTTTCCATCCCCACAAGGAAGGCTTCCGGATGGAGATCACCATCATGCCCCGCATGTCGTTCGGCACCGGTCATCATGGCACTACTGCGGGCATGATTGAACTGATGCTCACGCATCCGCTGCGATCGCCCCTGCTTGACATGGGCAGCGGCACAGCCGTGCTGGCCATCGTGGCCCGCAAGCTGGGCATCACAGACGTCACCGCCATCGACATTGACGATTGGGCCTTCGAGAACGCCCCCGACAACTGCGCCCTCAACAACATCAGCGACATCCATATCCTGCAAGGCGATGTGGCCCTGCTGGGCGACAAGGTGTTCGGCACCATCGTGGCCAACATCAACCGCAACGTCCTACTGGCCGACATGCAGCACTACGTGAAGGTGCTGGCCTCGGACGGTTCGCTCTTTCTGAGCGGATTCTACACCGAGGATTTTGAGATGATCCAGGCGGAGGCCAAGGATTGCGGGCTATCATTGGTCGCCCACGTGGTGAACAATAACTGGGTGGCGGCCGTGTTCAGCAAGGGTTGAAGTTTAACCCGCATAGAATTCCTTAATGGCCGAACATATGGTGCGCACCTCGTCTTCGCGCAGTTCAGGAAACATGGGCAACGAAAGTATCTGTTGCTGATGAGCATAAGCAACAGGGAAGTCTTCTGGCGTGTGACCAAGATACTTATAGGCTTCTAAAAGGGGCAGAATAGTAGGGTAGTGCAACATGCATCCAATGCCCTTGGACTGCAGGTGGGCCATCAAGGCATCGCGCTGTTCCAAGCAACGAATCACATACAAGTGGTAGGTGTGCCGACATCCTTCACGCTCAACGGGAACTTGAATTTGAGCGATACCACCAAGTAATTGATTGTAAAGTACAGCGTGCTGTCTGCGAAGCTCTGTCCATATGTGAATGTGTTTCAACTTCACGTTTAACACTGCAGCTTGTATGGCATCAAGGCGGCTATTGATGCCTTCCATCTGATGATCGTACTTACGTAATGCTCCATGGTTGGCATACGCGCGGATGCGTTCTGCCAACGCACTATCATTGGTGATCACAGCCCCTGCATCGCCATAGGCACCAAGGTTTTTGCCTGGATAGAAAGAGAAAGCGGCAATATCACCGAATGTGCCTGCATTAGCCTCTTGAAAATTAGAAAAATGAGACTGTGCGCAGTCTTCGATCAGTTTCAGCCCATGAGTTTTGCAAATATTTACAATGGCATCCATTGCTGCCAAATTACCGTGAAGATGCACGGGGATAATTGCCTTGGTGTGTTTCGAGATTTTCCGTTTTATGTCGGATGGGTCTATAGTGAAAGAATCCACCTCCACGTCCGCAAATACAATTTTGGCACCGGTCTGAGTGATTGTCTCTGAAGTGGAAATCCAGCTATTCGCAGCAGTTATCACCTCATCTCCAGGGCCAATGCCTAATATTTTCAAGGCGATATAAATTGCATCGGTGCCATTGCCTACTGCAATGCAGTGTTTTACGCCAAGGGCATTGGCTAACGCATCTTCGAATCGAATCACGTGTTCTCCACCGATAAATGATGCACTTTCAAGCACCTCTTGTATGGCTTCGTTCAACTCTGTCCTATGTGTTGCGAATTGTCGTTTAAGATCTACGAATGGAATCATTGTCCCGCGAGGCTTTTTAAATGTGATGCAAGTCTTTGAGCTTGCGTTTTTCGCGAAAAATGATCGATTGATCTAAGTGGGGATTTTGCAGTCTGTGGCCTCTGGTATAGTTCTTTTAGAATTTCACAAACCTCTGTTGAACTATTGGCCATGAGTCCATTTCCAACATCATTCAGAATCGTTTCTAATGGTCCACGATCATTTTCGCACATGAGAATAGGCTTGTTCAGCGCGATATAGTCGAATATCTTGGCATATATCTGTCCATAGGATGCGTTTGCCAACAACAGTAAAACACTCGCCTTTCTTAGTTCTTCCACCGTTTCCTCATGTGTCATACGTTGGGTTGCGTATATATACCCTTTGAGCGAGTCTTTGTAGTTGAGACATCTTATCATTTGGTCGGGCTGATATTTCAAACCAATGAACTTCAATTCAACGTTTTCCGGTAATAACCTTAGCTCTTGAATGAAAAGGTGAAAACCATCTAAGAAAAGTTCTAATCGCTGATTAGGATAAAGTGTGCCAGAGTATACTACCATAAACTTTTTGGACTCAGTTATTGCCGCAAATTCAATTGATTCGAAGAGCTCGGGAAAATAACCGTTATAGATAACTTCCATATTCTTACCAGGGAGAATACCACTGAGTTCGTTTATAAGTGTAGGTGAAGCCACAGTGATCAGTGAGGAGGTTTGAACACAATCGCGTTCGATTCTGGTCACAATAGCGTTCAGTATTTTCTGAAGGATGGATTTCGAGAATCTCACATCGTTGTTCGTACTCCATCCATCGCGATAATCAGCTACCCAAGGAAGATCGAATTCTTTAGAAAGTATGCTTGCATAATGGAAGAGAATGAACGGCTCACCAGTAGCTAAGATAATGCTGCAAGGGTTATACTTCAGAAAGGCACGTGCCTCATGCAGAATAGGTCTTCGGTTATCGGCCTTGGCTAAAAAATATTGGGCGATGGAGAACCAAAGGCTGAGTGCTTTGCGTAAGAAACTGTATCGGCCACCATGCTTCAGAAGAATGCGGTCTCGCAGATTGGGCTTGAATGGGACACGAATAACAGTGCCAGATTCTGACTCTTCCAAAACGACTTTCTCGCCAATGGGTAAGAAACAATCTTCGGCCGTGGTCACTGGTTTCCAATGTCTGGTAACCACCACTGGATGGATTCCAAATGCCTTGAAATATTTGAACCAACTAAAAGGCCTTTGGCCACCAATGGAACCATTTGGTGGGAAATCATAAGCCAGTATCAGGACTTTCATTTGCTGCGCGAAAGATCAAGAAAATCAGGCAATCCGCCTTAGCTCTAACAAGATTAACTTGGTCATCATGGACATTGGCTTAACTGCACTGACAATGATGTGGATATTGTACCATTGTTCCATTATTAATAACGGAAAAACAATCTGACATGGCAAGATCCGAGAAGAAAAGAGGGAAGCGCAAGTCGGTCAAGTCGGGTATGCTTCCTGGCACCCTAATTCATATTGGCAACGAGCGAAGTGGTCCTGTCACAATCGACCTCATTGAATACAGCATCGATGAGGTAAGGGAAAGCTCAGTTTTAGATATTTCGACCCTCAGTCTATGTAAGGAGCCAGGAGTGGTTTCGTGGATAAATGTTAATGGCATTCATGAGCCAGACACCATTCGCAAAGTCGGTGAAATGTTTGGCATACATTCTTTAGTACTGGAAGATGTGCTAAATACGGACCACAGGCCGAAAGTTGAGCCACAGGAAGGACACGTGTTCTTTACGATGAAGATGATGTGGTTTTCCGATAAAGATGAGTTGGAAGCAGAACAGGTGAGCATCATCTTCGGTGAGCATTATGTAATATCGTTCCAAGAAGACCCAGGGGATCTTTTTGACCCCACCCGCGAACGAATCAGACAGAACAAAGGCATCGTCCGTAAGATGGGGGCCGATTTTCTTGTTTATCGCCTTATCGATATCGTGGTGGACAACTACTATGCGATCATCGAACGAATTGATGATAAATTGGAGGATATGGAGGAACGGATCACATTGGATGTTCATGGTGATCACATGGCCGAGATACAGCATGTTAAACGTGAGATGCTCAAGTTACGCAGGTCGCTATTGCCTCTGCGTGAGGCTGTTGGTGGTCTGGAACGGGGTGTTGACGGAATGGTGGCCACCCAGAATCAGAAGTATTTCAAGGATGTGCACGACCATCTTACTCAGCTTGCCGATAGTCTAGAAAGCAATCGCGAAGTACTTGGCATGCTCATGGATCTCTACCTGGCCAACATGAACAATCGGATGAACAACGTGATGAAGGTGCTGACTGTTGTAAGCACCATTTTCATTCCGCTCACTTTCATTGTTGGAGTCTATGGGATGAATTTCGACAATATGCCAGAACTCAAGTGGCCCAATGGCTATTATATGGTGATGGTCTTTATGGCCATGGTTGCGGTTGTTATGCTGCTTTTCTTCAGAAGGAAAAAGTGGCTTTGAGGCTCAGAACACATACCCACCTTCTTTTGCCATATATCCTGTGATATCCCTGCGCAATTGTTTGGGATTCACATCATAAGACTTGAGCAATCTGCCAACGATAAACTTGGCTGTGGTCTGCTCTAAGCCAGTGGTATACGCCATGATGGCGTCTAGTGCGCTTTTGCGGGTACGTTCAACCGCTTCGTAAAGATACACCTGCAGCATTTTGTGCTGAATGGCAAGTTTCTCCTTGCCTGTGGCATGTTCCATTTCCAGCTTTCGAACCTTGAGAATGGCAGAGTCGCAAATGAAGGCATCGGCAAGGATGTCTGCTAGATTCATTACGATCTCCTGCTCATCAACCATGGCCTTGCCAAGCTTCTTACCCGCTGCACCAGAGATGAACATGAACACATCCTTGAGAGCCTGAACGATACGGGCTTCCTCTTCTTTGCCGCTTTTTTCACCAAGGAAAATAGAGGCAATAACGCGCCTCTGCACATTTTTGGCCTCACCCATCAAGTCGATTTCTTTTGTCTTAAGGGCGCGTTTTGTAAGTTCAGCAACGGAGAGCATTCTATTTATCTCGTTGGTGCCCTCATAGATGCGGGTGATGCGGGCATCGCGATACGCTTGTTCAATACCCGTTTCGGCTGAGTAGCCCATGCCGCCATAGATCTGTAGCACCTCATCCACCACGAAGTCGGCATTCTCAGAGCCTTTCACCTTAAGAATGGCACACTCGATAGCATATTCGCGGATGGAGAGCAATTTGGCTTCTTGCGCAGACTTGCCTTCTTTCTTGAATTCCTCACATTTAAGATCGATGTCGCGGCCAATGCGGAACACACCCGCATCCACGCAAAACACACGGCTGGCCATTTCGCCTAATTTGTGCTGCATGGCTCCGAACTGAACGATGGCCGTGTCGAACTGCTTACGCTCCGAAGCATAGGCGATGGCCTTATCTATGGCAAATTTGCAGCCTCCATTTGTGCCAGCGGCCAGCTTGATTCGGCCCGTGTTAAGTATGTTGAGTGCCATCAGAAATCCTTCGCCACGCTTGCCCAGCATGTTGTCCAATGGAATGGGGCAATCATTAAAGAATACTTGTACCGTGCTGCTGCCTTTGATGCCTAATTTTTTCTCTTCGGCACCGATAGTAACACCACCAAATGCTTTCTCAACGATGAATGCAGATAAGTTCTTGTCGTTATCCACCTTGGCGAACACTATGAAGATATCAGCAAAACCACCATTGGTGATCCACATCTTTTGGCCATTCATGATGTAGTGCGTGCCCTTGGCATTGAGCTTCACTTGTGTCTTTCCACTGTTGGCATCGCTGCCAGCAGTTGGTTCCGTAAGGCAATAGCTGGCTTTCAATTGCGCAGACGCCACGCCTGGCAGGTATTTGGCCTGTTGTTCGGGTGTGCCATAGTAAACAATGGGCAATGAACCGATACTGGTTTGCGCACCAATGGTGGTGGCGAACGAAAGACCTAAGGCTATCTGCTCTCCAAACACGAGCCCGGTGTTGAAATCGAGATTCATACCACCGAATTCCTCTGCAATGCTCACCCCGCAAAAGCCGAGTTCTGCAGAACGTTCTAACAACGCTACGATCTCATCTCGGTCTTTTTCAGCCTCAAGTTCGCGGCCACGTTTCATCATTGGTTCCTGTATCTCTTTGATACAGAATTCTTTCACCATCTCAGCAATACTGCGCTGTTCTTCAGTGAATTCCTCACGGATGAAGATGTCCTTCGGGTTGCCTTGACCAATGATGAATGAACCGCCTTTGAGTGCCATGTTTCTCTGTTTGAGGGCACGAAAGTAAGGAAATGGAATGCGCGCATTCTAAATTACCATTTTGCATAAGCGCTTTCGAGCACCCACCTACTTGATTTTAAAATAGACTGGATTGAGTGGCTCCTAGCTTCTCTTCCGCTTACAATTGATTTGAAGTGATCGAGCATTCAGGAATCATTCTTGACAAAATGTGATTTCTCTGATGATAGACAATGAAAGGCATTCACCAAAGCTATCCGCAAATCATGCAAATCATGCTGATTAAAGTATAACAGAAGGCCTTTTTGATGCACTCACCTTTGTCGCTCAAACAATCCTGCCACAGCCAAGTCAATAATGGTCAATTCACCGCCAGACAAGCCAAAAGCCTCAAAAATTGAAGACTCAGCGAACAAGCGCAACGAAGAGATGATCAAAGAAGTTGATAAGCAACATAACGCTAAAAGTGTTCAAGCTAAGATGTCGTTCGTGCCCAGGTCGCGTGGTAAGCTTGCTCGACTTGCAGGTGAAAAGGGAAAACCCGAGAATCTGGCTACAGGACCATTGCAACGAGCAGATGGGTTGGTAGAAAAAGAGAAATCCGGTTTTGAGCCAACACGCACTGCCAAACCTTTGGACGGTGACAGGAAAATTCCTATTGACAGCAAAAATCCTGATACGGGGCATGGCCCACAAGGAGAATATGACATTGATCCCGATAACAAGGATCGTTCATCTGTTCTACGAAACCCCAAGGATAACCGCTCCGATCAGTAGTGACACAGGGCGCGTTTCGCGGAAGTAGTTGAGAAATTGAGGCAGCTTTCCCGGAAGGGAAAGCTGCCTTTTGAGGTAAGGTTCAAGAGATAAAGAGCAGGTAAAGTATTGACAGTTCAGAATTGTGCTCTGGTATGAATCAGTGAAATGGCCCACGTTTTAGAATGTAATGAGTTGAGAGTATGGCAAGAATGAATAGAACGAAGAAAATACTGCTGATAATCGCTGGCTGCCTAATAGGGTTGGTGGTGCTGGTCATCGTATTCATATCTCCCATTGCCAAGTATGCCATCGAGAAATACGACCAGCAGTTGCTTGGCCGTGAGATCACACTTGATTTTGTGTATCTCAATCCATTCACGGGCTATGTGCACCTGAACGGAGTGGTGATAACGGAGGCCGACCCCGATTCGGTGTTTCTGACCGCAGATGGCATCAGTGCGAACTTCGCCATGCTTAAAATGCTGAACAAGACCTACGAGATCAGCACCATAACACTCGACCGTCCGTTCGGACTCATCACCTTGAACAAAAAGGTGCTCAACTTTCAGGATCTGATCGACCGCTTCAAACCGAAAGAACCCCGAGACACTACCAAGGCACCGCTACAATTCAATATCCTGGACATTAACATCGTCAACGGTGAGTTTCTGTTCATCGAAGACCGCGTTCCGGTGAACTATTCCGTTAAGAATGTGAACATCACCAGCACAGGCAAGTTTTGGGATAGAGACACACTGGTAGCCGACTTTGCCTTCGATTCGGGTATGGGGCGCGGACATCTGAGCGGTGCGACCACCATCAACTTGGACAACCTGGACTATCGAGTGGCTGTGGTCGTTGAGGCCTTTGAGTTGGACATCATCAACCAATATCTGCAAGACCTGACCAACTATGGCCACCTTTCAGCGGATGTTGATGCCGACATCCGGGCCTTTGGCAATTTCAAGAACACCGAGGCGGTGAACGCAACAGGATGGGTGGCCGTCAACGATTTTCATTTCGGGGTGAAGGAAGGCGATGATTTCGCATCGTTCGAGAAGCTGCATCTTGCCATGAAAGAGGCGAGCCCTGCAAAACGCAATTATCTGATAGACTCACTTTCGTTGGTGAAACCGTTTGTGATGTACGAGCGATACGACCAATTGGACAACATCCAGAACATGTTTGGCCGCAAGGGTGCCAACGTGAAAGAGGCACAGAGCGATGGACGTTTCAACCTTATCCTTGAAATAGCAGAGTATATAAAGGTGTTGGCCAAGAACTTTTTGAAGAGCGATTACAAGGTGGGCCGTGTGGCCATTTATGACGCAAACGTCAAATTCAACGATTATTCGAGCAGTGAGAAGTTCTCAGTGGCACTAGATCCACTGACCATCATTGCCGATTCCATCAACAAGAAGGACAAGTGGTTTGATGTGGCTTTGCGATCGGGTATCAAACCTTATGGCGATGTGCAGATCGATGTGAGCATAGACCCCAAACAGGACGTGGACTTTGACCTTAGCTATCGAATAATCAAAGTGCCTGTGTCCATGTTCAATCCCTACCTGATGTCGTTCACATCTTTTCCTTTGGACAGGGGCAGCATCGGCATCAAAGGCAAATGGAATGTGCGCAATGGTATCATTGACAGCGACAACCATCTGGTGGTGATAGACCCCCGGGTGGGCAAACGTGTTCGTAACAAGGACACAAAGTGGATTCCTGTGCCGCTTATTATGGCGTTTGTGCGCGAGCGTGGCAATGTCATCGACTACGAGATTCCGATAACGGGCGACCTAAAGAGCCCATCGTTTAACGTGTGGGATGCAGTTTGGGACCTTGTGGGCAACATATTTGTAAAGCCGGCAACCACGGTCTACAGGGCTCAGGTGAAGACTATTGAAGCTGAGATCGAAAAGTCCATCACGCTGCGCTGGCCGATGCGCCAAAGCACATTGACGTCTTCTCAAGAAGATTTCCTTGAGGATATGGTCGATTTTCTAAAGAAAAATCCAGAGGTGGACATCAAGGTGCAACCTCAGCATTATAC
>JBFYQB010000250.1:0-4450 GCA_041302955.1 Flavobacteriales bacterium | reverse complement strand
AGCTTGTCTCCTTGATGCTGCAGAAAATAAGTGTCGTTGCAGGTAAGCGTCACTTCAAGTCCGAGCCTGTTGCCCAGCAATTCTTGAAAAATGTAGTGTGCTCGAGGTGTTGGCTCTGCTATGAAAACCAGAAGGGCCTTGCTCATTTCAACATACCGTTGTCGGCAAAGCTGTAAAAGTCGGTATCGCCTACTATGATGTGGTCTAGCACGGGTATCTCCAATGCCAGTCCTACCGTTCTGAACCTTCTGGTCAGGTCAATGTCCTCATGGCTGGGCTGAATATTGCCGGATGGATGATTATGGCACAGGATGATGCCACATGCCAGATGTTGCAGTGCTGGACGAAAAATGAGTTTCGGGTCGGCTACTGTGCCGCTCACCCCTCCTTTGCTCACATTCTCAACTCCTATCACCCTGTTTGCGCGGTCAAGCATCAATATCCAGAACTCCTCGTGGGACAGATCGCTAACGTAAGGGTATAGAATCTCGAAGGCCGATCTGCTGCTTGATACTTTTGCCTTGCGTATCGGTTCGCTGTCCTTCCGTCTCCGTCCCAGTTCCATCGCAGCTATGATGGAAATTGCTTTTGCTTCGCCTATACCCTTGAATTTAGTCAGGTCTTTCACATTCAGTTTGCTTAAGGCCGCAAGGTCGTTGTTCAGGCTTTGCAGAATTCGTTTTGACAGGTCGACTGCACTTTCCTCGTTGTTGCCTGAAGCGATCAGAATTGCGATAAGCTCGGCATCGCTCAATGCCGCACGGCCTTTTAGCAACAGTTTCTCACGAGGACGATCGTCCTCGGCCCAAGAGCGTATCCCCTTCACCTCTTTGAATTGCATGGCGGCAATTTCGCGAAAATCATCTTCCAAAGACCTGTTCGTTAAAACGCCCCAGAATCATCATGCAACATTGGTTATGTATACGAATCACTTATACTGAAAACATGTATTGTTACACGATTCATAGGTGGTGGAAATTTTTAAGATTTACGAGTACTTTCGCAGCCCTATTCAACTGAACATGAAAAAGATACTTTTTGCCCTTATGGTCGCTTTCACGCTGCATAGTTGCACTGAACCCGATAAGGAACTTCAATCTGAGGTGGAACGTTTGCAGCAACTTTCTGAACAGAAAGATGCGGACATTGATGGTTTCATCACCTCACTGACCAACATTCAGGACAATCTGGACAGTATCAAAGATCTGGAGGGCATTGTGACGGCCAAGGCCATATCAGCCGAAGGAAAGAACGAAACTGCCGAAGAGGGTATTCTAGAGGATATGCGCTCCATCTACGAGAAGATGCGCAGAAATCAGGAGCAGATAGCTGAATTGGAACGCAAACTGAAGGATAGCAGCATAGGCTCTGATAAGTTGAACAAGCTTATCAAGAAGCTGAAACAGGATATCGAAGAGAAAGATGCTGAAATCGCGGTGCTTCGAGACAAGTTGGCTCAAGCAGATATTTATATTGATGCATTGGTGGCCGACATTGATCAACTGGCTCTTGAAGGTGATCGCAAGGAGCAAGTGATCGAAGAGAAAGACCGTATCCTCACCGATAAGGAAAGTGAATTGCTCACTGCCTACTGGGTGAAAGGCACAAAGAAAGATCTGATGGAGCGCAAGATCATTGACCGTGAAGGTGCTTTTCTTGGAATGGGCGGAGTGAAAAAGGTGTCTGGCAACATTCTTTATGAGGATTTGACCAAGATAAATATCAACGAGACCCGCGAATTTGTGATCGGTGCTAAGAAGGCAGAGATCGTGTCTTCTCATCCTAAACAGACCTACGAAATTGTAGGTGATAAGACCGCTGATAAGCTGATTGTTTCAGACCCACAGGCATTCTGGAGAAACTCCAAAGTACTTGTGATCGTGGTTCCCTGAGCTTGGAACTAAGGCCGTTCATTAAGACGGTATTGATAGATGAAGTGCGTATCATGCACCAAAGTGGTGTTCCGATGCACACTTTGGCAGCCGTTGCACATGGCATAGAGGTCTGCGGTGCATTGCTTGATTCCAAGCCATTCAAAGCCAAAGGACTGGGAAGGACAAGGTTCCATTTGGCGCTCACCAAGTTGTTTACGCGCAATTACGCGATGGTGATGGTCAAGGTAGATCTGTATGGGCAACTTCGTAGCCATATGTCACACAGCATGATTCCGGGCCAATTGATAATACTTGCCGATGACACGCGACATTTGCATTTGGTAGATGGACGCTTGGAGCTGTCACTCAATCTAATAGTGTCAGACTATCTTCTTGCTTGCCAGCAGCTTCTCATGCTCATTGAAAGTGGAAAGCTTCCATCAAAGCGCATAGCGGGCTGATCGGTTCAATTCACAGAGTTGGTCATTGGTCATTTGGACGCAAGTGATTCTTCTCTTCTGTGTAAGTTTGGGCTATGAAAACAGGATTGCCTTCCATCTTCAAAAATCCCGGTCACAAGACCTATGAATATAAGCCACGTTATTGGGACGAGAAGAAGGAGCGTAAGGCTGAACTGGAGCGTTTGGTTACCGAAGCCCGTTCTGGGGAGATAACCGATGACAGAAGGGTCGAGAAATTACGGCAGCAATTGGAATTCAAATGGGGAGGCAAGCGCACTGTCCGCAAGTCAGGTGCCAATGGCCAAAGCCTCCGATTTCTTTTGATATTAGGCATGCTTGGTCTTCTGGTCTGGTTTTTTCTAAATTGGGGATAGAATAGACCTATGTCCGATATTATAAAACTGTTACCCGATTCTGTAGCGAACCAGATTGCCGCAGGCGAGGTTATTCAAAGGCCGGCATCTGCGGTCAAAGAGTTGATGGAGAATGCTATTGATGCAGGATCCACCCGCATTCAACTTATAGTGCGTGATGCAGGTCGAACGCTGATTCAGGTCATAGATAATGGTTGCGGCATGAGCGAGAATGATTCGCGCATGTGTTTTGAGCGGCATGCAACTTCTAAGATCAAAAATGCTGACGACCTGTTTTCATTGCGTACAAAGGGATTCAGGGGCGAGGCAATGGCCTCTATTGCGGCAATTGCCCAAGTGGAGATGAAGACGCGTCTTCATGATCGGGAGCTTGGTCTGAGGCTTGTCATAGAGGGTTCACGAACCACCGCCCAAGAGCCTTGCCAGACCCCGGTAGGCACCAGTATTGCCGTCAAAAATCTGTTCTTCAATGTTCCAGCAAGACGAAATTTCTTGAAGTCTGACACGGTTGAGATGCGCCATATTCTTGATGAGTTCATTCGAGTGGCTCTGGCACATACCGATCTTGAATTCATTTTGCATCACAATGATGATGAGATCTTTCATCTTAAACCGACCAATCTCCGTCAGCGAATCGTTTCGTTGTTCGGGCCTGCATTCAACGAAAAACTTGTGCCTATACAGGAAGATACTACAATCGCATCCTTGCATGGTTTTATCGGTAAGCCGGAATTTGCCAGAAAGTCCAGGGGCGAACAGTTCTTCTTTGTCAACAATCGGTTTATCCGCAGCAATTATCTCAACAATGCAGTAAGTGTTGCCTATGATGAATTGGTCGCAGACAAGAGTTATCCTGCATATTTCATATTTATTGAGGTAGCTCCTTCTGCTATCGATATCAATATTCATCCCACTAAGACAGAAGTGAAATTTGAGGATGAGAAATCGATGTATGCTATCCTTCGATCAGCAGTGCGTCAATCGTTGGGCAAGTACAACATTGCACCGACTTTGGATTTCACACAGGAAATGAGCATTACCTTCCCTCCTCCGCCTCGCAATGTGGAAGTAGTGCAGCCGGAGTTATCCATGCGTCATCGACCATCAATGCCCACGTATGAAGATGCACGTCCTCAACATGGAATTGGCGAGACAAGACCAAGATTGCGTCAGCAGGAGTGGGAACAGTTGTATGATGGACTCGAAATGTCCATGCCACAGACCGAGAGTAGGGTTTCGCGACAGGAAGAACTACCAACTGACGCTGAAACTGAAAAGCATCCGGTTCAACTGCACCAGAAATACATACTTGCTTCTATTCGTTCCGGTGTTATTCTTATTGATCAGAAAAGGGCTCATGAGCGTGTGATCTATGAGAAAGCAGTTCATGGGCTGGCAATGCGTGAAACGCCTGTTCAGCAAAGGTTGTTTCCTATAACCATTGAACTTGCGGCCGGTGATGCTATGGTGCTTAACCAAATGTTGGAAGAGGTCGGTATTCTTGGTATTGACATTGCTCCCTTTGGTAAGAACAGTTACGTAGTTCAGGGACTGGCTTCCTTCATACCGGAAAGTTCGTTGCAGTCCGTTCTTGATGAGTTGATCCATCAGTTCCGTGAATCGGGTACCTCGACAGGGAGCAAACGCCAAGAGAAACTAGCACATGCTTTGGCCCGTCAGGCAGCCATTCCACACGGCAAGGTGTTACAGCGAGAAGAAATGTCACAACTCATAGATGAAC